>CAZNRP010000057.1:0-18997 GCA_964575555.1 uncultured Thiohalophilus sp.
AAAAAATATTCATTAATGAAATTCCTTGCACTACATTCATAATTGTAGGTTCGACTTCAGGTAGGTAGGGTGGGCACGATTTTTATGCCCACGCGGAGGACTTCAGTCGTACCTACAGGGTGATAGCGTCTGTGCACTAAATTTAAAGGCCACAATATAGATTATGCCCGAAGGACCTGAAATAAAACGTGCAGCGGATGAGCTGGCCACTGCGATTAAAGGCAGGAAGATTACCCAGGTTTACTTCGCTTTTCCCCGCTTACAAAGCCACAGAAAAAAACTCATGGGAGCCAAGGTACTGGATGTTAGCTCACGAAGCAAAGCAATGCTGACCCGCTTTGATAATGGTTTAACTATCTACAGTCATAACCAGCTTTATGGTCGCTGGGTGATTTTACCTACGGGAGATTATCCTGAAAGTTCACGTTCTTTACGCCTGGCACTACACACCCGCGACAAAATGGCTCTGCTTTACAGTGCATCTGAGATTGAAGTGTTAAAAACCTCATCTCTGAATCAACATTCCTATTTGAGAAAATTAGGCATTGAACTACTAGACAAAAATACCAGACTGAATGATCTTGTTTTACGCTTTGAAGAGCCCGGCTTTCAGCGCCGAAATTTAATGGGCCTGTTGCAGGATCAGAGCTTTATTTCAGGCATGGGAAACTACCTGTGCTGCGAAGCCCTGCATATTAGCGCTATTCATCCCCGTGCGCGGCTGATTGACTTAAACAAAAAACAGCGCGCGCGTCTGGCGAAAAATTGCCTTAAACTATGTCATCAATCTTATAAAACCGGCGGCATCACCAATCAGATCACGCGGGCGAAAAAATCGCATCAAAAAGGAATCACCTTTGAAGATTATCGCTTCCAGATATACCGACGC
Source organism: uncultured Thiohalophilus sp. (assembly GCA_964575555.1). GTDB lineage: Bacteria > Pseudomonadota > Gammaproteobacteria > UBA6429 > Thiohalophilaceae > JAADGZ01. The sequence continues at coordinate 890 of CAZNRP010000057.1, forward strand.
GAAGGCCTGCCCTGTTATCAATGTGGGACTAAAATAATGAAAGGAAAATACAGCGGCAAGATGGGCTATCATTGTCCTTCATGCCAGATAGCAACACGCTAAACTACTCATACCCTTGACGCTCACCATAATGGCATCATTGTTAACCCGTAGGATGTGCTGAGTAAAACGAAGCGCATCGATCGCGCATACAGGAAGGAATAAGTCTGGCCTGAACTAAAGGAACTATTTCTGCTTTCTACTTCCCATACTCTGCGTGGAAACCCGTACGCTTAGTAATTTCAACTTCAGTATGCGTTCCCACGCAGAGCGTGGGAACGAGATATATTGAAAAGGTCTGCGTCTGAACAGAGTACCAGCAAAACGTGATTTACCAGATAAAAAACATCATCACCCAGCTCAGGCCGACCAGACTGGCACTGGCCATAATGATGCCCCAGGCACTGATCTGTCGCCAGCGGGCTACCTCACTTTTTACCAACATCTGCCAGAGCAAGAAGCCGCTCCATAAATAGGCCAGACTGAGTAAAAGCACCCGTATCTCGGCTATCCCTACCAGGTTGATATGTTCCGCTTTAAGCATGCTCAGCGTGAGTGCAGTCAGGCCGAGGAAAATACTCAAGCCCGCCAGCGGAGTCAGTGCATAACCGAGTCGCCAGGGAAGCGGCTGGTCTTCTTTAAGAATACGCCCGGCTAGCCAGAGGCCACTAAAAATCAGGCCACCTATACTCAATGCCATTGCACCAATGTATAAAAGAATACTGGCACCATCCAGCCAGCTAAAGACATCGTTGGTCTCAGGATAATGGGTCAGCAACCACCAGGGCGCATTATCATTTAACATCCAGTAGCTGTCTCGTTCAATCAACCATTCCGCTATGCCCTGTTTCAGTTGTACGAACCAGGGCGAAGCTGACCACTGGAATGCGCCGGTGGCAACACCCAGCATGCCAAACATCAGTAAATGAATATCCCAATGGTTGGCTTCATCTTTTTTGATGGAAATAATTTCTACATTCGGTGAACGAGGTTCCAGGATAACCGCATCACGGTAACCACTACAGCGGCCACACATGTGGCAGGTGCTATTACCGGTCATGGCGCGTACGTTAATCAAGGGTGCACAGTCTACTGCCGGTGTACGTCGGGGAGCCTGCTTCCAGATTTCTTTATCAACATGAAAATGCACTGGAGCCAAGCGGGACAATAAAGAAAAAACACCGTTGGCCGGACATAGGTGACGGCACCAGACTCGTTTACCGCGTCCATAAATAAAACCGATAATCATTGCGGCAACAGTAGAACCTCCCAAAATCAAGAGTGCCGCTTTAGGATATTCATACACACTCACCAGTTGTCCGTAAACAGTAGTCAGGACAAAAGCAACAAAAGGCCAGCCGCCCCAGCGCATCCATTTTGGGATCTTGCGTCCAAGTCCATGATGGCTTGACCATTCCGTCAAGGATCCTTCTGGACAAAACACACCACACCAGACGCGGCCGATTAAAATCATGCTCAGCATAACGAAGGGCCACCAGATCCCCCAGAATATAAATTGGGCAAAGAGGATTAGGTTTTCATAAAAATGTACATAATCTTTGGGTAAAGGTAATAGTGCGGGCCAAATCAATAGCGTCAAATAAAAAATGACGACGAACCATTGTATACTCTGAATCAGATTGCGTTTTTCCTGCATCAAATCACCCAGTCGTTGTAACCAGGGACAGCGAGGAAGAGGCAGAGTTTCGGCTATTTCATTCATGGTTCTATCTTTCAGATTTGAGGTTGATTTTCATTACCGGCCAGCAAAGTTGTACTGTAAGTTCAACTTCAGTCGTACGGGTACAACTGAAGTCAAACCTACAGTGACAGGTGCTTGCGGCAAGATGATTCATTTCTTTCAGCCGCACGAATATGAAGAGCCTTAGGTTGGCGCAGTAATAAACTAACTACAGTCCAGTAAGCGGCATAAATTACTAATAACGTCAGTGCCGGATGCGCACGATAACCGGTAAAGGCGGAAATCAACCCACCTATTCGGGTACTGTCATCAAGTAGGAAGCTGCTATCCCAAACAGGATCCACCAATGCCGGGATCCAGCCAAGCCCGATCATGCGATCCACCCCATCAACCAGCAGTGCGGCGGCTAATAATAACAACAGGATTTCGCTGAAACGGAAAAATGCTTTCCATGAGAAAAACCGGCTGCCCTGTGAGAGTATCCAGAAACTAACAAAAGCCAGAACAAAGCCACTGAGTGCTGCACCGGCAAATTGCAGCTGGCTATCGCTGCTTTGTGCCAGTCCTGCGCCATAAAGAAATATAACGGTTTCAGCTCCTTCACGACCCACTGCAATCGCGGCCAGTGCTGCCATGCCCCACCAGTTTGCCTGTTCATGCGCACGTTGCATGCCGGACTCCAGTTCACGCTTAAGTGTGCGACCGTGGCGACGCATCCACAAAACCATCTGGGTGATCAAAACCGCCGCTACCAGCATGATTGCAATCTGAAAATATTCCAGTGCTTCACCGGCCAGCTCGCTTTGCACTTCTAGCATGACAAAAGCCAAACCTATCGCCAATAGAATTCCGGCAAGCACACCGCCCCAGAGAAAGCGCATACCGTTACCTGTATCCGCCTGATTTTTTAACCAGGTGTATAGGATGCCGATCACCAGCATGGCTTCGATGCTTTCACGCCAGACAATAAATACAGTGCTTCCCATTATTATTTCCCGTATTTTTAACTTTAACTTTTAACTATTAAGCCGATAGTTGCTGTTATTCAGCGACGATCTGACCCTGTGCGGTTTCAGGATGAAACTCTCCAAAGAAACGGTAACTTCCGGGTTTCAAGGGGGCAAAAACAACGGAACGAGTCACGCCCGCTGCAATCACCGATTCCTTACGTAGCTCTTTGCTTTCAAATTCTTCCGGCCCGGGACCTTTGTTGGTAATCACAAGTTTAAAACGTGTGCCAGCAGGAACGGTAATGGTTTCCGGTTCAAAGCGACCATCCTTAATCGTTAATTTATAAGCCGGCAGGCCGGCCCAGACATTAGTGCAAAACAAAAAACTCGTTAATAAAATTAAAAGTGCTCTATGTTTTTTATACATGTTAATTCTCAATTAATAATTTAGTTGTACGCGTAAACCATAAGCGGTCATTGAAGAGACCGCTGAATTTCCGCCGGGTTGACTGATGAATTGCAGGTTTGGAGAGAGTTCGAATTGACTGTTGACGCGATAGCGATAGAAAATCTCTGCTAGCTTCTCGGCACCACTGGCATTAAAGCCCACTATATTATTCGACTCAGTTTTATATTCGTCACTCAAGGATAACCAGCCCAGTGCGACACCAATCGCATCACCACCCCGGTTCCAGTAACTGCCACCAAAATCTGCGCCCACGGTGAGGGTACGATCAAATCTGACCCGACCTTTAGTCTGTTCACCGAAGCGGGCAAAAAAGGTGGTGTAGTCATCTACTTTTTGATCCAGGCTGAAGCCGAGACCGCTATGCGTGTTTTCCACGCCATCAAAATCTCCACCACGGCCGTTGCGCCAGTAATACACACGGTAGTTAGCTTCCAGCCCGCTGAAAAAACGCTGACTGGTTTCCGCCTGCATAATGATAAAGGGATCGGACAGTGAATCTTCAAAGCTTGCGCCCTTGCCTGCGCCAAAAACCCCCATGGACAAGCCATAGGTTTGCGGTTTGTAATGATCATTAAACCAGCCCAGTCGCATGCCGGGTGAAAAGCCAAAATCATCTACCCCTACATCAGCGCCGACATCGAGCAAAGGATTATGAACGAAGGCCTGATTCATAAAGCCCCGAGTTTCATCATCCGCAATGGTATTTTGATCAAAGAAAATAAAAGGATCGATCTTGCCAAAGTTTAATTCCAGATGCTGGCGTGAAAGATCCGGGTTGCCACCCAGAGGCAATGGCACATTAAGCTGATACCAGGCCTGTGCCAATAACACGGTGCTGTCGGCGGTGGCCGTACCGGGACGTTGAAAACTGGTGGCATTAAAGGAAGAAAAAGCATCACCGGGATTTTCCAGTCCCAGTCCCTGCCCCATACGAAAGTGGGTAAAAATAAAACCTTCTGCTGCGCCGATGTTGCCAGCGGGCAGGCTCACGGTAACATCACCGCGATAATTTAACTCGGCTGACTTTTCAGCATCAGCCGGTGCGCCGGATAACCCCTGCGCCACCATGGTCAAACCCACACCAGCCTCGATGCCGTCCAGACTTTCAACTGTGCGGGCAGCTTTACGATAACTGTTTACCTGTGACTCCACCGCTTTTAAGCGAGCGGAAATTTCAGGTTCACTGTCACTGATATACGGCTCATCCAGTGACTTTTTCAGTTGCGCATTTTCTGATTCCAGAGCATCAATGCGTTTTTCCAGCGCTTCAAACCTTTTCTCTGTTGCGACTGGCGATTCAACTGCCACTGCTGGCAGACTCATCACCACACCTAACAGACTGGTTGTAAGCGATAGACTTGAATTTTTCATTAATCAATATCCGCCCCGTTTACCAATGCCGGCGTAGATAAAATCGTACTCAACTTCAAATGTTTTAAACCAGGGGCGTACACCGGTCAGTCTGTCAGTGTGTCGGCCAAAGTGTTTGCCAGCAGGATTCTCACTCGCGCCTGGCGGGTAAATAGTAAATTTTACGGTGTATTTACCCGGCCCCATAAGCTTTACATTATCACCATAATGAGGGCCATCATTGGCAATCATGGGCATGAAATCACCACTGACTTTTTTGCTCCCTCCCTTTTTTGTAAGCTCGTATTTAACATGCAGGTAAGGGATCCAGTCACCTTCAGCAAACCCATTAGCATTAATGTCCAGCGCACGAATATCAGCTTCAAGATGCACATCGGCATTTTCCGAAGGAGTCATCATACCTGCAGGTTCCATCCGCACCGGCTGCAGATAAACCGCCGCGATTTCCATGCCGTTACGCTGTTCCGGTACGCCAATCGGATATTCAACCGATACGGCAGCGGTACTGAAGAGGCCAAGTAGCATAAAAATCAACGTGGTTTTAAGGACAGGTTGTAACATAATTAGGCTCCAATAACGTAAATGCGAATCATTCTTGTTTACATTATGGTGAATTGTTGCCCGATGGTCAACTGCCCTGATACTTGAACCTGAGTTTACTTGAGCCAGATCAGTTTCTGTAACAGCAGTAAACTCACGGATGTGAATTTTTTGTGATGTGGATAGTAGTAAGTTGTTGACGAAAAGTTGTTGCAATAAATTATCCCATCGCAAGTGGACCGAATAGTAAATCGTATTGCTGGTACAGAGCAGTAGTGAAATACATTCTTGAAAATATAAATGGTAAATTATAAAAACGTAAAATAGATTCCACTAAAAACTAAATTCACTTGCCTTTATTAAGCTTAAATGTAACATTAGAAAGACAAAATATAATGCTTAAAAACACGTTTAATTCTGTTTATAAAAAACCAATGTCTGTTCAAAAAAACAAAACAACACCCTGGCGACACCGTGCTGTCAATAAAATATGCCAACGCTGTTCACTGGTAATTATATTTTTAATATTTATTCTTGGCATCATCTTCTGGGGAGCGTTCAACACCGCACTCGAACAAACCAATAATATGGAATTCTGTATTACCTGTCATGAAATGAAAGAGAATGTTTACCAGGAATATCGTACAACGATTCATTACAGCAATCGAACCGGAGTCAGAGCTACCTGCCCGGATTGCCACGTTCCGCGCGAATGGGCTCCTATGCTTGTCCGTAAAGTTCAGGCAACTAATGAACTCCTGCATAAACTGCTGGGCTCAATTGATACAAAAGAAAAATTCGAATCTAAACGTATACAACTTGCCAGTCATGTATGGGAGTCAATGAAAAAAACAGATTCACGGGAATGTCGCAACTGCCATGATTTCACGGCAATGAATCTGGCTCGCCAACAAAGCCGTAGCCGCACCATTCACCGCTTGTCACAGCAGAAAAATAAAACCTGCATCGACTGTCACAAGGGCATTGCCCATCAGTTACCTGTCGACTATGAAGCCTATCGGGGAGGCAGTAACGAAGACCATGATTTTTATAGTAAAGAAAATATTCCCTGCCAGCAGTGCCATCCTGATATGCCAGCCCAGAACAATGAGAACTGGGATTAAGCAAAGTAAACAAAGCATCTTCTGTTGTTCGGCTTCATCCGGAACGCTAAGCTCACCATTTTAACGTAACAGCACATCGAACGCGTATACAAAAAATAATACTGGCATTTTTAAACTTAGAGCAAGTCCTTATAAAAAAACAATCTTCTCTCTGCGTACCTTTGCGTCCTCTGCGGTAAAAAATTTTTCTCCATATCCCCAGCCTTCTCTCAATCTGGAGAGAGGGGGCAAGCGGCCCTGGCTAATATCAGGAAGCGTGTACCGATTGAATACTAATGGCCTTAGGTTCAACAATGCAGGCCTCACGACATAAACCACAACCACAACAAATCGCTTCATCAATGATTGGCTTCTCACTTTTCCAGATCATCGCGCCGGTCTGCGGACAACTTCCCCGACAGGCACCACATTCCGGCCCGGCATAGGGAAGACAACTTTTTTCATTAATTTTTACGCATGCCAGTTTCGGCCAGATTTTTTCTTCGCTAACAGATTCTGATTCTTTATCCGCATTCGGCAGCGGTAATGTTAAAGCTCCGGTTTCACAGGACTGCACACAGGGCCAGTCTTCACAGAGGTGACAGCCTTTATTTAATAAGTCCATTACCGGAGTCGAGACTACCTGTGCCCCCCGTCTTGCGGGCAGGGGGAAAATAACATCATAGGAGCAGGCCTTGATGCAGGCATCACAACGCGTGCAAGCTAACAAAAAATCCAGTTCATCAAGGGCAAAAGGCGGACGTATCCAGTGGGCAGCCTCCGCCTCTACCTTGTCATTCATATGCATGGTGACTTTACGCGTGACCTTATCCGCACTGCGCTTGAAAAATTCTCTACGATCCATTTGTGCGTATCCTTACATTCTCATAATCATTGGTTGCGTTAACAACCACAAATGAAAACCATTAATCGTAAAAATAAATATCAGCATCGGCAACATACGCCAGCCAGCATTGGGTAACAGACGTTGACCACGATGACGCAGTACTTTGATGGCCAGCCAGAAACCGAACATCATCAATAAACCCTGTATTGCAAACAGGCTGTCCTGAGAAATGATCATTTCGAAGTGTCGCTGATGTTTTTCCGCCATACTTAATGGCTCAAGTCCAAGTCCCAGTGGATTTATAAATAGCTCAGACAAACCCACGGCTTCACGCACCAGATGGTTAAGGTTATGAGCAAGATGGTAAACAAAGGCCAGTGGCAGATTGACAAAAACCAGACCGATAAATAAGGTTCTAAAATTTACCTTATTGGCATTAACATACTGCAACACCAAAATAGTCAGCATGTACAACAGAGCTGGTAACAACATACTGATAAACAGCCCCATTGAAAAACTCATAAGCAATTGACCCGAATCACCAATTTTCTGGGCAAAACCACTCATCCATTGTTCCCAAAATGGCATCATGGTCAAACCATGAAATGCGGTCATGGCCACCAGGCCAAGCATAAACCAGGCTTCATCCCAATGTGGTCGTGCATCGGCAACCGCTTCATGACTGGGAGGACGCAAGCGCCAGGAAATATTTTGCTGCGGACAACTTTGCACACAGTTGCCACAGGAGGTGCAATAGGTATTCTGCTGTAACCGTCCCATTACCAGTTGCGTTGGACAGGGATCAACACGATCATTGCCGTTATAACAGTCCAGTGTTGTGCAGCGGGCACAAACATCCGCATCGATCGGCCTTAATTCAACTGGCGCTAATTGCGAATAAAAACCTATCGTACGTCCCACTGGACAAACGAAACGACAAAATGCCTTGTTTCGAAATAAGGCCATGCCCAGCGTCGCCAGAACTACCATTAGCAGCGACAAAAGTGCGGTTGCATACGGACTGGTGGTAACCCCGACTCCCAGCTCCAGCCAGGTCAGCCCAATAAACATCAGCAATGCCGGCCAGACGTTACGTAAATAACGCGGCACTTTAAGATCAAGACTGTTATTTATTTTCCCAAACCATAAACGGGGTCGAACCATCCAGCTAGCCAGTGTGTCCCAGGGGCAGACTGAACACCAGGCGGAACCTAAAAAAAATACCGAGACGATCAAGCCCGCCCACCATATATTCCAGGTCAGTACGGTGGCCAGATTTCTTTCCGCAATCGGCGTGCCGTACAAACCGGCAACAATAACCAGCAGAAAAATTGCGACCACCAACAATTTTAAAAATTGCAGTGGCCATATTGAATTATTTAATAAATGAAGCAGTGGACGTAGGGGCTTAAAATTTTCCAGATTATAGGTTCGCCGCGTTAATGTGTGCGGTATGCGAGCAAGTAGTGACCATAGCCCCAGCACTAGCATAAAGCCCCAGACGAGATAGCCCCATAACTCAGGCAAACCGGGATGCGTCATAATCATGATGCGTTCCGGGTATCGCGTATTTTGTCTCGCAGTAATCGCTTGCGTTGCAGAACGTTCACCCCGACCAGAATCAACACGATACTGCCCAAGGCAACGCCGATGGGAAGCATTGAAGTACTCTTACCTATCTGTAATGGAAAATCGATAACATAGGGCTCGCCCTCAACATCAAATTTTGCAGTAATGACATAGCTACCATCTTGTTTGAATACAAAGCCCTGCCGATATACGCCATCATAAACATCCTGCGTTCCCAGCGTTTCTTCTGCGTCGTCCTCTAACCAGCCATTATTACGAACTAAAAACGTGATTGGGACTGAAAGCGTCTCACCATTATCAATTCGTGAAGCATAGATATTAACCCGGCCTTTCTCTCCCGGCTTTGGAAAGGCGGGGAATATCATATAAGTTACAAAATATTTTCCAATCTGGGCTTCCACCTGCATGCTCGGTGGTGTATTGGAATCTTCGTTTAAGCTGTAGGCCGGACGACCCAGTACATGATGGGCCAGAGTATTAGCTGAGAAGATTAATGCCAGCATTAAAAGGCTGATTCGGCCCGTGATTTTTTTAAAATTTTTCATAAGGTATTTTACTGCTGTTCCATTTAGCCCCTCTCCCCAGCCCTATCCCCGCTGGGGAGAGGGGGGGGGTTACGAGGCAGTAGTAATATATCAAGATTTAACTGATGGCATGCTTTACCACCGAGCCCATTGATGCTTCGACTATCCTTATCGGTAAACTGGGATGTGGACATATCTCCACACACAGACCACACCCCACACAACTTTGTTCTCTCACCACCGGGCGATACATATTTGCAAACTCAAAATTAATCGCCTTATTACCTAGTGGACAGATTGCCACGCAGGCTCCGCATACGCCTCTATCCACCCAGGGATAACAGGCGCTGCGATCAATCTGTGCAATGCCCATCTTTATCTCGTTACGCGCAACATGAGTCAGTGCATTGGTTGGACACACTTCCATACATTTCTCACAAAGTGTGCAGGCTTTTATTTCCGGATTGATATACGGTGTGTTTAGCTGGTTACCACCTTCCCGTTTGTCAAAGGCAATACACTTGGGCGGGCAAACTTCACCACACAATCCACAACCTATACAGGCCGAAATAAAATCTTCATCCTTTGCTAATGCACCGGGAGGTCGCAGATGCTGTGAAAAACTAGTTGCTTTTGCAGGACTGAGTAAACGAGCAAGACCATAAGGCAATACAGCAAAACCCAGAACACTGATGCTGGCAATAAATTTTTGTAAAAAATTTCGCCGCAACATACGCGTTAATCCCGACCTGACTTCAACTGCTTATATTTCTTGCCAAGATGTCCCGGCCCCTGATTTTCATCGTCCTGCGTATGTGTCACAAAAGTCAGTGCATCCGTTGGACAAATGGCGATGCAGGCCGTGCAATTATTACATTCCTGTCCAAAATCATCATGCAAGGGATCAAGCCCGAATTCACACACCGCATTACATTTTGCGCAATCATTACAATTTTCAACTATGCGCCGAATACGAAACAGGCGATAACGCCCCAGCAAGGAGTAAAGCGCCCCACCGGGACAAACATAACGACAGAAACCACGTCGGGAAACCAGTAAATCAAATAACAGTGTCAACACAAAAAAGACCAGCCCTGCACCGACACCATTCAGGGCAATACCAAAATACAATTCACGGCCGATAATCGCAGGAGGATAAATCACAGAAATCAGCACCGAGCCACTGATTGCTGAGAGGATTAATCCTGCCAGCAACACCATATATTTCACGCGTCGATCAAAACGACGCTGTCCAGCACGAATGCCAAAGCGTTGCAGGGTCAGCGCAATAATAGTGTTGAGTTCATACAAAAATGTTGCCGGACAAATCCAGCCACAGAAAAAACGTCCGAACAGCAAACTTAACATTACCGGCAGCACTGCCGTCAATACGAAGGGCCAGTATATCGACAAGCTAGCTGCCATTTGCCCGACAACCGCAAGGGGATCAGATATCTGATAACCAAAAAAATTACCCGACCAGGTATTACCTTTTATCGCGTCCAGATCATCGGCGGGATTATTCGTGAGCGGAGCAGTTAACATTTCCATAATATCAAACAGTTCTTTTTCTTCCTCAGCTAAAAGATCATAGGAAAAAGAAGCCACATAGGTTTGATAAACATGCACAAATGGCAAGGCCACCAACATAAGAAAGATGATGCTCAAAACTAGCCAGCGTACTTTGTTCAGATGCCGCCAAAAGAAAAAAGGCTTCAGCTTAGTACTCATGTTGAGGCGGCCTTAATCATGTGATTGGGAATTATCTTGATGGCCTGCGGCAGTTGTATGCAGGAACGTTCACAAAGACCACAACCAACACAGCCTTCCATCACATGGGGTTGTTCCAGCATGCCGACCCGCAGCGCAACATCGGCTAATGGACAGGCGCGATAACATACTCCACAGGTCTTTCCCTGAAAAGACAGGCACAGGCTTTCCTCCACCCGCGCGCGGCCCATTTTTACGTGGGTAAGAATATCTTCCGCATTTCGCTCAAGCGGTTTAAGTGCGCCGGTGGGACAGACCTGTCCACATTTCATACATAAAATACAGGCTTTGCTACGCGGAACAATATAGGGGGTGTTAAGAGAATCAATTCCATTTTCGAGGTCGAAATATTCAATACAGCGATTCGGACAGATTTCACCACACTGACCACAGCGAATGCAGCGACTTTCAAATTCTTCTTCGGCTAAAGCGCCAGGGGGACGTAAATAACGTTGAGAGGTCTGCGCTGAAAAAGCGGCTTCAGCCAGAGAGGTTTTTAACATCGAGCTTGCCACTGCACCGGCAATAAGCTCTTTTAAAAAAAGGCGTCTTTTCATTTCAAACTACTATAACAAACAAAATGCGGCACGCCGAGTCCGGCGTGCAACATTAAATTACCCCACGGAAAATTGCAGGGTATTGGTTGTAGGTTCGCCTTCAGGCGAATATTTACGACTGAAGTCAAACCTACAGACACATCATACCTTCTCGATACGACAGGCCAGTTTCTTGAAGTCCACTTGCCCGGAGACCGGATCAAAGACGCGACTAGAAACCGCATTCACCAGCCACTTGTTCTTCTTCGGATCCGCGCTATCCGCAACAGACAGATTCCAGGGGCTGAATAAATAACCCGGTGGCACCGAGTTACGCGCCGGGCGCACAATACTGTTGGTACCTACCTGTGCCCGCGCCTGATAATGTCCACGCCGGGTAATCAAACGAACCTGATCACCATCCTTGATGCCCAGTGCCGCCGCATCATCTGGATGCATTTCAACGTATTGTTCCGGCACCAGACGGCGAGTCGTTGGACTGCGATTGGACTTGGCAGTATGGAAATGTTCATACACCACACCGAGACCCAGCCAGTAGGGATATTTGTCTTTTGGAATATCCGCCCATTTTTTACCGCGATGCTTCTCATCTGGTAAATCCGGAGTCAAAGCCATATCACGTGCTTTCTTAATAATGTCCATGTTATCGATGACGTAATGATCCTTCTTCACACCGAATTCCATTAGTTTTTTGGTGATTTCCTCACGCTGGCTATAATCCTGTTTGCACAGTTTCATATGCACTTTGCCATCTTTAGTGCGGAAGTAACCATAAGGTCGATTTTCCCATACCCCTTCCTGATTCATATAACGGCGTTTGGACCCACCGGCTTTGGCAATGCTATAGGTTGGAGCCGGCCATTGAATACCACGCAGATTGATCAGCTGTTGATACAGACCCGTGCCATCTACCTTCTCCACTTCCAGCATGCCGGTAAGATCAGTATCACTTCCCGCTGATGCTACGACTACGGAGCGGAACACCTGTTCGGCATCATAGAAGCCATGCTTATTCTTGCCCCAGGGGAAGATCTTATTACCATCCAGTCCCAGCAAATCTGCAATTTCCTTGCCTTTGTCGATAACCATATCCATATCCGGCAGACAACCTGGAGGGGGTGTGCCCCCGGCCTGACAAATATTGATGCGACGTTCTGAGCTGATATAAACACCATCCACTTCACCCCAGGTAGCCGCCGGGAAAATCACGTCAGCAAACAGGTTATTGGGCGCATGACGATAAATTTCCTGTACCACATTAAAGGATTTCATCAATCCCGGACGTACCAGATTGTGTTGATCCGGTAAATCAATATGAGTGGCATAAACCAGGAACATGGCTTTGATTTCACCCTTATTAGCCCGTTCCATCATGCCAATCGCCATACCCCGATTATCACTGTTCATTGCGGCAATCAAGTTCTTTTCAGGCACACCCCATTGCTTCGCCATGTGCTTACGATGCTTGGCATTTTTTAAGGGCTGGTTAAAGGGTAAACGCCCGGTCAGACCACCGGTAAAGCGTTCACCCATGGCATTGGGCTGTCCGGTCATCGAGAAAGGACCACAACCCGGCTTGGCCAGATTACCAGTCAGGGTAAGAAGATTAATAATCGAAATAACATTGTGCTGACCATGGATGTGCTGGTTGTAACCAATCCCCCACATAATGATCACGCCACCATGACCATCACCTTTATGATCCATTTTGCTACGCTTCAGGCGCTTGCGAGTTGCATCGGCAAAAGTGGCAGCTACATCACGAATCATTTTCGGAGTGACCTTGTCACTGCCCATACGATCCTGAACCTGCTCCGGGCTGTAATTGTTTTTCACTTCCTTGATGTAATCCTTCCAGCCAGTCACATGAACCTTAAGAAATTCCCAGTCAATCACATCATCGTGATCTTTGAGCAACACATGTGCCATCGAGTTCAGGAAACTGATATCACCATTTAAAATAGGAACATGTACATGGTTCTTAGGGTTAATATCAGCATAGCCCTGACTCGAGCCCGTCCAGCGTGGATCAACGATCACAGTTGGAATATCGGTTTTCTTTTTGTGATCTGCAATACGCCAGTAAATAATCGGATGAGACTCACGCGCATTATGACCAAAATGCATGACCATATCAGACAGTTCCAGATCTTCATACGCCAAGGGTGGAGTATCTGAACCCAGAGTCGCAAAGTAACCAGTTACGGCTGAGGTCATACACATACGGGCATTGGCTTCAATCGTATTAGAACCCAGCACACCTTTCATAAACAGATTTTCCAGATACTGTCCTTCCATAGTCAGCTGACCGGAGCCATATAGCGCAATAGAATTGCCACCGTATTTTTTGGCAAAATATGCCACCTTGTGTGCCACCATGTCCGAGGCTACTTTATAAGGCACGCGATCAAACAATTCATCGCCAAATGCATTTTTGGTCTTGCTGATATATTCCATATTCCCATGACCGGGCTTGTTCCATTCGGCCCAGACATCCTTACGCACGTATGCATCTCCTTCCATGCGATCCACATAGATAGGTTCAGCGGCGGTTAAGCCTTTAATGCATTGCAGGCCATAGTTGGTCGGATGATCTTTATCCGGGCGCATGGAAACAATTTTTCCATTTTCAGAGACAATGACCGTTCCACAGCCCACGCCACAATAGGGACATTGAGCCAGTGCCGTGGTACGTTTTGTTGAAGTCTCATCGGTTGAAGTCGCAGCTTCTAATTCCGGGTTTTTACCCACAAATAAGCCGGCACCTGTTGCTGCACCTGTAATGAACGTGCTGTTTTTAATAAAGTCACGTCGGGAAATATCTTTAATACGTTTCATAGTTATTCGTTCCCATGTAATAAATTATATTTTGTATGAATAGCCGCTTAACGCGCCCGGTTGCCCTTGTTGCCTAGAGTACGAAGGTAGGCAATGACATCTTCAATTTCTGAGTCGCGTAAATTAGCCAGACCCGCTGTCCCCGAGAAACCACGCATACGGGTATTGGAGCGACCATATTTAATCGTTTCACGAATAAACCCATCTGATACTTTATTCAGGAAACCTGACTTACCAATCGCGGTACCTGCCACACCAGCACCATAACCTTCGCCCCGATCACCATGACAGGAGACACAAATCTCGTTAAACCAGAGTTCACCCTTACGCGCATCACCAAAACTTTCTCTTTGTGCGTCTACTTTTTTAGCCCGGTTCGATGAAGTTTCATGGCTGCGTAAAAAGACAACAATTGAATTGATTTTCTTTTTCCCCAGATGGGCAAAGGGAGGCATGCCGGTTCCAGTACGACCATCACGGATGGTGGACATGAAAAATTTGTCCGATCCAATACTCAATAATTCTTTATTGGTCAGGGATGGCGCAAAACCCGGTTTACCAATCGCATCGGCCTGGTGGCAGACCTGACAATTCTGTTCAAACAGTTGTTTTCCCTGCTTAACTTCACTCGAAGCCGTATGTGCCGCAGAGCCAATTGCCAACAGGGCCAAAGCCGCAACCCTACTGACAAGTTGTTTATGGCGTATCATATATTTACCCTCATATTATAGTTATCTGATTTTTAAATCCGTGCTGGTAAAAACTAAAATCCCCCTCAGCATCTGCAGCACTCAATGTGTTTCAAGCCACTTTATAGCAAGTGTTCAGCACCCTGGCTAACTGAATTGGGCCTTAAATCAGTCTTTTTACCCCCTCTATACTCCCTTGGTGGTAGCCCTTAAAGCTTAGTCAAGTTACTGTAATATATGACATTAATGATCACTGTGTGGTATATGGTACAGTCAGACTGACGATTCTGACTTTTTAGTAGTAGCCTGCATCAAAGTGCGAAACTGGTACTCCGAACAACAAAGTATTACGCATTAAAAACGTGTTTTAGAATCAAGTGCGGACAGATACAATAGCGACATGCCTTTACGAATTCGCCATTCACTCTTATTTAATCTGGGCAGTGTAATGGCTATCATCACCCTACTTGCATTTGCCAGCATGGCCGTCTCTCTGTTTGTAGCCGATACCATGCAGGGCGAAGCCACCGCCATCAATGAATCCGGTGCCTTACGCATGCGCTCATACCGGATTGCAAGTAATCTGATCTATGATGCGGTGGATGTGAATGAGCACTGGCGGAATACCTATGCCCTGATTGAAGAGTTTGAACAACATCTGCACAGCATCGAACTCACCCGTGTAGTGCCGGAAGATCGGCATCATCCCCTGCACCAGGCCTATACTCATATTGAGTACCAGTGGCGAGAGGAAATTAGACCGCTATTTGATATTTATCTTGATGGCCTGATCACAGAAAATCAGTCCGGCCCCGACTTGTCCATTAGTGAAGATGCAGTAACTAATCTTCGCGCACAATACTTTACCCTGGTCCCTGACTTTGTCGATAATATTGACTATCTCGTATCACTACTGGAAAACGATGCCGAAACCAATATTCGCTATTTGCGTGTTTACCAGTTCAGCGCACTCATGCTCACCGTGTTACTGGCCATCGCCGCTCTGTTCCTGGTCAATCAGCGTATTCGCCTGCCCTTACAGCAGTTACTGATCGCAGCCGAACGCAGCCGGCAACGCGACTTTTCCTTTCGCACTCCACATACAGGTAAGGATGAACTCGGACAGCTCGGTCAGGCGATAAATACCATGGCCGAAGATCTATCTCATATTTATGATGAACTGGAAGAACGCGTACAACAAAAAACTCTCGACCTTGAGCGCAGTAATTGCTCGCTGGAACTTCTCTATAAAACCGTCAAACTCCTCAACTTTGCCTCCTATCCACATGAAATTTACCCGGAATTATTACAGGACATAGAGCAGTTATCCGATATGAAACGTGGGGCTATTTGTCTTAATAATCAGAATAATGAAGCTGCGACCATGCTGGCCTCAACACTGGACAAGGAAACCTGCATCAAACAGCTATGTGATAAAGAAGGTTGCTCACAATGCTTAAAATCCAACGAAACTCAATTTATAACCGTTGACGGTAATCGAAAAATTATCGCTATTTCAATCAGCGATAAAAACCATAAATTTGGCGTGCTGATGCTCGAACCCCATCACGGTAAAAAAGTTGAAGCCTGGCAATTACAATTACTGGAAACCATTGCAACCCATATCGGCATCACCCTTAACAGTTCTCAACAGGCAGCAGAAAATCGACGTCTGGAACTCATGGAGGAACGCAGCGTGATTGCCCGTGAATTACATGATTCACTCGCTCAGTCACTCACTTTTATGAAAATTCAGGTGAGTCTATTACAGGCTGAATTAAAAAAACCGGAACAAAGCCAAAATGCAGAGAACATCATCACGGAACTGCGTCTGGGACTGAATAGTGCCTACCGTGAATTACGCGAACTACTGACCACCTTCCGCCTAAAGATCGATGGTGAAAGCTTCAATGAAGCCCTGGATAAAACCGTAGAAGAATTCAACGAACGCAGTGAAACAAGCATTCAATATAACAATCAACTAACCTATTTTAACCTGACTCCGAATGAAGAGATTCATGTTTTACAATTAATACGCGAAGCACTCTCCAATGTCATTCATCACGCCAATGCAAAAAAAGCGCAGGTTTTGTTACAATATACTCCGCAAGGCGATATTCAGATCAACATTAAAGATGATGGTGTCGGCATTAATGATTCCGAATCGCAAGCACATCACTATGGACTGACCATCATGAATGAACGAGCAAGAAGCATGCATGGCGAACTGACAATTAATAATAACTCAACAGGCGGCACAATGGTTAAACTTGTTTTCACGCCAAGCAACCCGACTCCACCGGTAAATCTCGATTATGAATAATAACAACATAAACTCCATTCTAATCATTGATGATCACCCCCTGCTACGCCGCGGCATCAGCAACCTCGTCAGTATGGATCAATCCTTCAAGGTTATCGCCGAAGCCTCCAATGGCACCGAAGGATTACAACTTGCCCTGACCTTAAACCCCGATATCATCCTGCTCGATTTGAATATGGAAGTTATGGATGGCCTGCAAACATTAAAAGCCATCAAGGCCTCTGAGCTGGAAAGCCGTGTTGTTATTCTCACCGTGTCGGATAACGAAAAAGATGTGGTCGCCACCTTACGTGCCGGTGCTGATGGCTATCTGCTCAAAGATATGGAGCCGGAAGATATGCTGGCAAGGCTGCATCAGGTTGTCGAAGGTCAAATTATACTCAGCGATAAAGTCTCTGATTTAGTGGTGCGAGGATTACATGAAGAATCCCATGATAGCGTTAAACTTACTGGCCGTGAAAATGAAATCCTTGCTCTCATCGCAAAAGGCCGGAGCAACAAACTTATCGCACGGGAACTAAACATTGTTGAAAGTACCGTTAAAGTGCATGTCAAACATCTGTTACGAAAGCTCAAGTTGCGCAATCGTCTCGAAGCTGCCATCTGGGCCATCGAAAAAAATAAATAAGAGTACTGACTTAAAAATTGCTATTTTTTACACCACAGAAAATGCAGATCTACACAGCAATAATTATATATATTTTTCAGATATTAATCGTTGCATAAGTATTTGCACTATACCCCCTTCTCCCTCTGGGCTGTCTCCTGGTATTGGTTATGTAGGTTTGACTTCAGT
>CAZNRP010000058.1:0-18753 GCA_964575555.1 uncultured Thiohalophilus sp.
GGAACCAGAAATATAATGTTTTCCTCTGCGACCTCTGCGGTAAAAAAATATATGTACCTCGTTCCCACGCTCCGCGTGGGAATGCATACGCTAACAATGTAAAGTGAGATATAGATTCCCCCACGGACCATGGGAATCAGAAATATAATGTTTTCCTCTGCGACCTCTGCGGTAAAAAAATATATGTTTAATTCCTTCGAACGCGTTCTCTTAACCCTCTGGATCGGCAGTATGTGGGCGATCGGCTATCTTGCCGTGCCGGTGCTCTTCCGCGTGCTGGATGATCGCATCCTCGCAGGAATGTTGGCCGGGCAGATGTTTACCCTGTTAAATTTTCTCGGTCTATTTTGCGGTGTTCTTCTGCTTGCAGGAATTTTTTACCAGCAGGGTCGAGTCACATTGTCCGGCTGGCGAAGCATGTTGTTAGTGGGAATGTTAGTGCTGGTTTGTGTGGCTGAATTTATCCTGCAACCACAGATGGCTGAGCTGAAACAGCCAGGGCTTGAAGGCGAATATTTGCAACAATTTCGCTGGTTGCATGGTATTTCATCTATTCTGTTTCTACTCAATAGCCTGGCTGGTTTAGTGCTGGTCGCCCGTGGCCTGAAAAAATAAGCTAACTTTTCTCTATTATTGTTTGATAAACGCGTCTTCTGCGATAAATCTCCCCCCTGAAACTAATCAAGAATCACTCGCTGGATTTAAACTAAGTTACTAGAGCAATTTGCTGTCTCTTTATACTTATCGCAAAGACCACGCTGAGGGTGGAAACTTTGCTTCCGCTTTGTTTCTTTTAGTAGTCAATCGGCTTCCACTCTGTTTAGCTGAATATCTTTTTTAAATACCTAATTCATTGATATGTTTTAAAAATAAATAACCGGCATGACTATTGCTCTTAGGTTGTCAATAACTTAAAAAATAATCGAGAGCATGCATGTCGTGAAAAGATATGCAGATTTTTATCATTGCATCTGAACCTTATGGTTTTGTTCTCAGGGTATCAACAGGGCAATGACTGGCCAATCGGGGAGAATGATTAATGGCGGGAAAAGAATTTGATTTTTCACATGTGCAACAGCGGCTGGGTGTTTCCCGACGAACATTTCTAAAGTTTTGTAGCGGCGTTGCGGCTTCACTGGGTTTGCCGGTTAGTGCAGCTATGGCCATGGCCGAAGCCGTGGCTGATCCCAAACGGCGGCCACCGGTTATCTGGTTACATGGACAGGAGTGTACCGGTCCAACTGAAGCCCTGCTGCGTTCTGAACAACCCTCTCTGGCTCACCTTATTCTAGATTTAATTTCACTGGACTATCACCAGACCCTGGATGCCGGTGCTGGCCATCAGGTTGAAGCGGTGAAGAAAAAATCCATGCAGGATAATGCCGGTAAGTATCTACTGGTTATCGAAGGTGCCATCCCGGTGAAGGACAAGGGTATCTATTGCAAGATTGCCGGTGAAACCATGCTTGATCTAACCCATGAAGCGGCTGAAAACGCAGCGGCCATTGTTGCCTATGGCTCCTGTGCCAGTTGGGGCGGAGTGCAGTCGGCCTCCCCGAATCCAACCGGAGCGAAGGGCGCACCCCAGGTATTGAACGGCAAGACCGTAGTTACCATTCCCGGTTGCCCGCCCAACCCGGCTAACTTTATTGGCACAGTATTATTTTTTGTCACCTACGGAAAATTACCGCCGATTGATGACAAGGGTCGTCCGAAATGGGCCTATGGTCGTTTAATTCATGAAAACTGTTATCGCCGTCCGCACTTTGATGCCGGTCGTTTTGCTAATGAGTTTGGTGATGAAGGTCATCGCAAGGGTTACTGCCTTTATAAGATGGGTTGCAAGGGGCCGGAAACCTATAACAACTGTCCCAGTCTTGAATACAACAATGTTGGTGGTGGAGTCTGGCCCGTTGGTGTAGGTCATCCCTGCTTTGGCTGTTCCGAAGAAGGGGTGGGCTTTAACAAGCCGATGTTCAGTCTTGCCGATATTAAAGGTTTAACGCCGCCCACCAGCTTCCCGGAGATTCAGGATCGACAGGATAGCGGTGGCCTCAGTGCCGGTGCGGCGGCACTAGCCGGAGCGGCGGTGGGTGCGGTTGTCGGCGCTACGGCGGTGACTGCCAAAAAACTGAGCGATAAAGACTCGTCCGCCTCTGGCGATCAACAGGATTGAGGGGGCGGTATGAAACGTAGAGGATTCTTAAAGGCAGCAGCGGGAGGCGCGGCAGCACTATGTGGCAGCACTAACGTCCAGGCGCGGCCCAATTTGCAGCCAACTGAAAATGCAGTCGGCATGTTGTTTGATTCAACCCTGTGTGTAGGCTGCAAAGCCTGTGTAGCAAAGTGCAAAGAAGTTAACCACATGCCAGCGGTGATCGAGGGCAATAATACGACCTGGGATTCGGCGCGTGATCTGTCGGGTGATACATTAAATGTCATCAAGGTTTATAAAAACGGTAGTGCAGTAAACAAGGATACCGAAGTCGATGGCTTCTGCTTTGAAAAACGCAGTTGCATGCACTGTGTGGATCCTGGTTGTGTTTCGGTTTGTCCGGTTACTGCTATGCGACGCAATCCCTTAACCGGCATCGTCACCCATCATGCCGATGTCTGTATTGGTTGTCGCAATTGCATGGTGGGCTGTCCTTACAATGTGCCACAGTTTGAATATAACAAGACCTTTGGTCAGATCCAGAAATGCCAGATGTGTAATCAGGCTGGAGTTGAACGTATCGACAAAGGTCAGATGACTGGCTGTGCTGAAGTTTGTCCCACCGGTGCCACCCTGTTTGGTTCACGTGAAGAATTATTAAAAGAAGCTAAGCGGCGGATGAGTTTAAAGCCGGGTGAGATTTATAACTATCCACGGGGTGATGTCAGCAAGCCCTATAGTCACCATGAAAAAACTGTACCGGCTTATCAGCCTCATATCTGGGGTGAGAAAGAAGCGGGGGGAACCAATGTTATGCATCTTTCGGCGGTTCCGTTTGACAAGTTGGGTATGCCACCTCTAGGTGAGCGTTCGGCAGCGTCAATAGCGGAAGGTGTTCAGCATAGTCTCTATAACTACCTGGCCTTGCCAGCCATTGCTCTGGCGGGGCTGACCTATGTGGTGCGCCGTAATACGGATGATGATAATGATGGAGGCGAATCATGAGTGCTTATAAACCGCTCGGTGGCCGGATATTGACTGCACCGTTTATTTTTTTCTCGGTCATATTTTTGATCAGTCTTTATTTTATGGCGGTGCGATTTATTTCTGGAATGGGTGAAGTTAGCAACCTCAATGGTGGCTTTGCCTGGGGGATCTGGGTGGTCTATGACGTAGTGATCGGTACCGCCCTTGCCTGTGGGGGGTATGCTCTGGCATTCACAGTCTATGTCTTCAATAAGGGCAAGTATCATCCTCTGGTGAGACCAGCGATTCTTGCCAGCTTGCTCGGTTATGCTCTGGGGGGCTTTGGTGCCTTCTTTGATATGGGGCGCTGGTGGCAGTTTTATAATATTTTCATGCCGGGAAACTGGAATTTTAATTCGGTGATGCTGGAAGTTGGGCTTTGTGTCTCGGCTTATATCATGGTGCTGATACTGGAATTTGCACCGACCTACCTGGAAAAAATCGGCGCGAAAGGCTTATTGAAAACGCTTAACAAAATGTTGTTCTTTTTCATCGCGGTGGGGATGTTGTTGCCCACTATGCATCAATCCTCCCTCGGTTCATTATTGATTGTGCTGGGACACAAGGTTCATCCACTCTGGCAAAGTATGCAGTTCCAGCCATTGCTGGCCTTGCTGAGTGCCTTGAGCATGGGTTTCTCTATCGTTATTTTCGAAGCCTCATTTTCCACCGTGGGTTTCCGTCGTGCAGCAGAAACACCGTTGCTGGCTGGTTTGGGCAAAGCCATAGTCGGTTTGTTGCTCGCCTTTCTGGTGGTGCGCACAGGCTTGCTACTGGTGCAGGGAAATCTGGGTTATCTGTTTGCGGGGGATCGTGCGTCACTATTATATTTGCTCGAGACCGCGCTATTTTTAATTCCCGTGTTTATTCTGATTTCGCCGGTGAATCGAAATAATGCTGGCAAACTGTTGATAGCCGCTGTTTCCATGTTACTGGCAGGTGCACTCTACCGCTTTGATGCCTTTTTGTTTACTTTCAATCCAGGTGTCGGCTATAGCTACTTCCCGTCCATGTCTGAAATTATGGTAAGCCTTGGCGTGGTCTCATTTGAAATCATGGCCTATCTGGTTCTGGTCAAGACCCTGCCCGTATTGCATCGTGAAGAGCATGCATAAACAAGAATATCTTAAGGAGATTTCGTTGTGACTACCCGTATTACAGTAGATCCCATTACCCGAATCGAAGGTCATCTTCGAATCGATGTCGAAGTGGATAATGGCAAGGTCAGCAAGTCCTGGTCTTCCGGCCAGATGTGGCGCGGCATTGAAAAAATTCTAATCGGCCGTGATCCCCTAGAGGCCTGGTCCTATACCCAACGCTTCTGTGGAGTTTGTACCACGGTACATGCCATTACTTCGGTGCGGGCGGTGGAAAATGCGCTGAACCTGGAAGTACCGTTAAATGCACAGTTGATTCGCAACATTATTCAAACCGCTCATGCGGTGCAGGATCACATCGTCCACTTCTATCATTTATCTGCCGTGGACTGGGTGGATGTGGTATCCGCCCTGGATGCCGATCCGGTGGCGACGGCGAAACTGGCTGAGTCACTGTCGGACTGGCCGTTAAATGGCCCACATGAAATGAAGGCGGTGCAGGAACGTCTGAAAACTTTTGTCGGCAGTGGTCAGCTTGGTCCTTTTGCCAGTGGTTACTGGGGACATCCGGCCATGAAGCTGCCGCCGGAAGTGAATTTACTGGGCGTGGCGCATTATCTACAGGCGCTGGACGTGCAAAATCATGCTAACAAGATCGTCGCCATTCTCGGTGGCAAAACACCGCATATTCAGAATGTAGCGGTGGGCGGGGTGAGTAATTCCATCGGCCATGATGCGCCTTCGGTGTTGAATATTGAACGTCTGATGTTGATTAAAAACTTCATCGACAAGCTGGATCATTTTGTTAAGTCCACCTATCTGGTTGACGTACCAGCTATTGGTGCTTTCTATCTGGACTGGGCGGGCATCGGCGGGGGGGTAAACAATTATCTGACCGTGCCGGACTGTCCTCTGGATAGCAAAGGAACTGAGTTTGCGTTGCCCGGTGGTTATATCGAAAATGCAGATATGGCTTCACTGAAGCCGATCACCACCTTTGATGATGCCTATTTCCGTGATGGTGTGGCCGAGAGTTCCAAACACGCCTGGTATGAAGGTGATAAAGCCCTGCATCCCTGGGAAGGGGAGACTGAGCCGCAGTACACTGATTTTCAGGACAACGGTCAATACTCCTGGGTCAAGGCTCCAACCTTCTACGGTCAACGCGCCGAGGTAGGGCCGCTGGCCGATGTGCTGGTCGGTGTTGCCAGTGGTCACGCCGGTTACACAAAATATTTGAATCAGGTAATGGGCACCCTTAAAACGGTTTCGAAGAATCCTGATATTCCCCTGTCTGCTATTCATTCCACCATTGGCCGTCATGCCGCTCGTGCAGTACGCTGCGCCGTGATGCTCGATACCCTGAACGATCAATGGCAACGACTGGTGGACAACATCGGCACAGGTGATCTGGATACCTTTAACGCGCCAGTATTCCCCAAGGGCGAAATTAAAGGGGTTGGCTTCCATCAGGCCCCACGAGGAACACTGTCACATTGGGTCGTGATCGAAGATGCAAAAATCAAAAACTATCAGGCTGTTGTCCCCAGCACTTGGAATGCCGGTCCACGCGATGCCGATGGTCAGATCGGGCCTTACGAATCAGCGCTATTAGACACCCCGATAGCCGATCCCGAAAAACCACTGGAAGTGCTACGCACCATCCATTCCTTTGATCCCTGTATCGCTTGCGCCATTCACATGGTCGACACCGAGCAGAAAGAAATCATCAAGGTCAAGGCGCTGTAAATATATACGATAGAGAGTAGGTATAGAAAAACTCTTTCACCACAGAGGACACGGAGGGAAATAGGGTTACGGATCCCATGTTACGTATGGGAATCCATGCATATCCTGATCCGTGATCCGTGAGATTCAATTTGTGTTCCCACATAATGGTGTGGGAGTAATAAAAAAATCTCTGTGTCCTCTGTGGTTAATTTCTTTTGCACTAAAAATCATATTGGAAAATGACAAAGGCCAAACTATGAAAAAGATTTTGATTATCGGTATGGGCAATGTGCTGATGCAGGACGAAGGTGTCGGTGTGCGTGCCGTTGAGGAACTGGAAAATCGTTTTCATATTCCTGAGGGCGTGACCCTTGTCGATGGTGGCACCACGGGTATGGGCCTGTATGAGCCTATTCGTCAGTGTCAGCAGTTACTCGTTGCCGATGCGATCAATACCGGTGCGCCTTATGGTTCGTTGGTGCGGATAGCGAATGGCGATGTCCCGGCTTTTTTCCAGACTAAACTCTCCAATCATCAATTAGGTTTATCTGATTTATTGGCCTTACTAACATTAAAAGGGGAGGTGCCCGAGCATGTGGCCATTATCGGCATGGTGCCCCATTCACTGGAAAACAAACTGGGTCTGACTGATGCGGCTACCGCCGGACTTGCGGCAATGGTAACAATGCTGGTGCAGGAACTGTCTGATTTAGGCGTTGATCTACAGCCACGCCGTGAGGTTCAATTGGGACACTGGGGCAGGGAAGCCGAACGAGAAGTAAACGCCACATGTGCATAGGTGTCCCTGTGCAAATTATCGAAGCGGGTGAGTTCATGGCGCTCTGTCGAGGCCGCAATGGTGAAGAGCAGGTTAATATGATGTTGATAGGCTCACAACCGGTGGGTACCTGGTTACTGAATTTTCTTGGCTCGGCACGGGAAGTGATCAGCGCCGAGGATGCCATTAATATCGATAAGGCACTGGATGGTTTAACGGCCATCATGCAGGGTGAGACCGATATAAATATTGATGAATATTTTCCCGATCTAGGAACCCATCCGGAGCCTGCAGCATGAATGATGCTATCAGTGTAGTTGAAACACTCGAACAAACATTTACCCAGATCCACCAGCAACACATGCTGGGACTACCTCTGCTCAATAACCGGCTGAAAGTTGAGGTGCTGGGTGTACAGGAATATCAGGGACGAACCCTGGCCATTATTATTACCCCCTGGATGATGAACCTGCTGCTTCTGCCTGCCGAGGATGAGGACTGGAGTGCGTTGCAACTGGGCGAAAAGCAGATATATCAATTTCCAGAAAAAGATCTGCAATTCAGCCTCAATGAATTTCAGGGCCTGGGTAAATGTCAGACTTTTTCACTTTATTCACCAATGGATGAGTTCGTGAATCAGGATCATGCTCTATCGGCTGCGACGACCTTTATCGAAACCCTGATGGTTGAGACTGAGGCCAGCGATGAGAGCATCGTTGATCACGCTCTTCTGGGTCGCATCATGCGTGGAGAGGAAACGCCCGAAGTAAATCTTGATGATTTTGCACTTATTAATGCAGAGGAAAGCACGGCCCCCATCACTCAATCAGCAGAAATAAAAGTACAGGTAAAGAAAACAATTTCGCGCCGTGATCTATTACGTGCTAACTTTCACACTAAAATGTAGTTTCGGCATCAGCCACCTCTCTTTGGGTGTTATTTCCTGCTGCTTGCAGTGAAAATAGACGACCACTAATACCCCGTCCGCTTGCGGCAGGTTTATTTAATCAAGCTTTAGCAGGAGAATATGGGAAACTTACTTTTGATCGGCTTGTTTATCGGCATGCGTCACGCGCTGGAGGCCGATCATGTGGCGGCGGTGGCTTCACTTACCAGCCAGAAACAGTCGCTGGCGCATACTATCAAACAGGGTGCTGTCTGGGGCATGGGCCACACCCTGACCCTGTTTCTATTTGGCTCCATCGTAATTTTCATGGAAACCATCGTCCCGGAAGATCTGGCACAGGGACTGGAGATGGCCGTGGGCCTGATGCTGGTGCTGCTGGGCGCGGATGTCCTGCGCCGCGTGATTCGCAATAAAATCCATTTTCACAGTCATCAACATAGCGATGGCAATAGCCATTTCCACGCCCATTCTCATGCCGGAGAATCGCGCCGCCAACATAAGGCTTCAGCCCATGGCCATCAACATCCACAAGGCTTTCCTTTACGTGCGCTCATGGTAGGCATGATGCATGGCATGGCCGGTTCAGCAGCAGTGATCCTGCTGGCGCTGGAAACCGTCAGTTCACCATTGCAGGGTATGCTCTACATCCTGACTTTTGGTGTCGGTTCCATATTTGGCATGGCGCTATTATCTGTGATCATTTCTTTTCCCCTGCGCCTGTCCGCCACCCGCTTAACCTGGGCGCACAACAGCCTTCAAGTCATAGTCGGCACGCTAACCATGGGCCTGGGCATTTTTGTACTGTTTGAAAACAGCACCCTGCTTGCCATCTAACCGCCTGTAGGGTCGGTTTCAACCGACCACAGACTCCAAAAGTGGTAAAAACCCTAAGAAGTGAATTAACTATCAATAAAGGGTCGGCTAAAGCCAACCCTACAGGCTACCGCCTCCAACATGTAAATTAACTATCCATATATTATGTATATGGATATAATTGATCCAGATGCTTGTAACATATTAAATTGTACTCACAGTACGTTCGCATATAAAACAACTGCTTAGTGAAATATTTCGGACTGGCATACGAGTTGCTATTTAGTCTTGGTATCTGCATGTTAAAATGACATTGATCGGCAATATCGGATACTTAGTTGTCGATATTGCCTGGATACTGTTTGTGACTGATTATTTTGGGAATGGCGGATTCGGTATAAATGGGCATTGAAGGGAGTTTGAAACTTGCTTTGAGCACGGCCTTGGGGCGTGTCGAGCGGGTGAGTATTGAGTCTAGTCGCCCGGTATATGCCTCGCGGGTGCTGGTGGGTAAAACAGTTGCTGAGGCGCTGAAAATATTGCCCGTGTTATTCAGTATTTGTGGTACGGCTCAGGCCTGTGCCGGGGTTCGGGCCTGTGAACAGGCGTTGGGACTAATACCTGCCGATGGTACTGAAGAGCGGCGTGAGGCGCTGGTGGCAATGGAAACCATGCGCGAACATCTGTGGCGTATCCTGCTTGACTGGCCTGGATTCATCGATTTAGTGCCGGAAAAAAAGGGCATGAACAACATTCTGGCCTTGCAGCGTGAACATCGACAGGTTTTAAGCGGTGGGCAGGATCCCATGCAACTGGGCGGGATGGAAGATCTGGCTGAAAAGATCTGTATAGATGATCTAACCGAGCAAGCCAGGCTAATATTGCAGCAGGCGGTATTTGGTGTATGCCCCGCTCAGTGGCTGGCACTCGATACCCCGGCGGCACTACAGAGCTGGACTCGCTCTGCGACAACGGTGGCAGCTCGTTTGTTGGGCGATGTTATGCAACAGGCATGGTCTGATCTGGGTCGCTGTGAAGTTGAAGCCCTGCCGTCTATGGATATGGCTTATGTTGAGCAGAAAATGCAGGATAAGGAATTTATTCGCCAGCCACAGTACCACGGTGACTGTCGGGAAAGCACCTGTTTGAGCCGGGTGGATAGTCCCCTGTTGCCGCAATTGCGTGATCAATTTGGCAATGGTCTGTTGGTGAGACTGGTGGCGCGTCTAACCGAGCTGGCGCAACTGTCGAGTCAACTGTCATTACAGCATCGCGCCTTAATGACGATGAATTTGCCCAAGGTGCGGAACGTCGGCATCGGTCAGGTAGCGGCGGCGCGTGGACAGTTGTTACATCGAGTGCAGTTAGAAAATGAGCGCATTGTCGACTACCAGATATTGGCTCCGACCGAGTGGAATTTTCATCCCCAGGGGGTGCTGGCAAGGAGCCTGCGCGGCCTGCAGGGTGAGGCCGCGCAAATGCGGCAACAGGCAAAATTATTGATTAATGCTATCGATCCCTGTGTCGGTTATGAACTGAGTATCAACCATGCATGAGATGTCCTTATGTGAAAGTGTTTTGCAAGTTTTGCAGGAGCACGCGCAAAGCCAGGGTTTTAGCCGGGTAAAAACAGTCTGGCTGGAAGTGGGGGGACTGGCCGGAGTGGAGCTGGAAGCCTTGCGCTTTTGCTTTGATGCGGTGATGCAGGATACCCTTGCTGATCAGGCGCGACTGGAGTTAATTGAATTACCTGGACAGGCCTGGTGTATGCCCTGTGCAAAGACGGTGCAGGTGAGCCGACTTTATGATCAGTGTCCCGATTGCGCCAGTTACCAGTTACAGATAACCGGTGGCAATGAAATGCAGATAAAAGAACTGGAGGTGGAGTGATGTGTACAGTATGCGGATGTGGTGAAGGAGAAACCCAGATCGAAGGCCATGAACATTCACATGATCATCCTCACGATCATACGCATGAGCATCAGCAGGGAGAGCATCACCACGACTATGGTCAGGGTGCCGCCCATGCTCATGCCCCTGGTCTGAGTCAGGCGCGCATGGTGCAGATCGAAGAAAATATTCTTGGCAAAAACAATGAATATGCCGCCGCTAATCGGCGCTGGTTTAACGAGCATGACATTCTTGCGCTGAATCTGGTTTCCAGTCCCGGCTCGGGCAAGACCACCTTACTGACTCGTAGCATTGAGGATCTAAAACAGGAGTTGAAACTGTCGGTAATCGAAGGTGATCAACAGACCGCCAATGATGCCGAACGCATCCGCAAGACTGGCGTTAAGGCGCTGCAGATCAATACCGGTAAAGGCTGTCATCTGGATGGCCACATGGTCGGTCATGCTCTGCAAAGCCTGCAGCCCGAAGACGGCAGCGTTCTGTTCATCGAGAACGTTGGTAATCTGGTTTGCCCGGCGGCTTTCGATCTGGGTGAAGCCCACAAGGTTGCGATTCTTTCAGTTACCGAAGGTGAAGATAAACCGATCAAATATCCCGATATGTTCCATGCGGCTGATCTGATGTTGCTGAACAAGATCGATCTACTGCCCTACCTGCAATTCGATGTCGAACAATGCATCGACTATGCGCACCGCGTTAATCCCAATATAAAAGTGTTACAGGTTTCGGCTACCAGCGGTGAAGGCATGGCCGCCTGGTATCAATGGATCAAAGCGACGCAGCAGCTTGCCTTGATTGGTCAATAAAGATCTGAAGATGCTGTGGTCAGATGAATCCGACCCTACAGCAAAGATAAGGAAAAAATACTAACCATGTGTCTGGCCTTACCCGCAAAAGTTATCGCCATCGATGAAACAACCGAGATGGCGACCGTTGCCCTCGGCGAAGTGCAAAAAGATATTTCGCTGGCCCTGGTGGAGGATGTAACCTTAGGTGACTTTGTCTTAATCCATGTTGGTTATGCCCTGAATAAAATCAGCCCGGAAGAAGCCGAACGCACCTTACAGTTGTTTGCCGAAGCCGGTTTGATCGATGAGGCCGATGCATGAAATACATTGAAGAATTCCGCCGCCATGATTTAGCCCAACAACTGGCCAGTGCGATAAGCAGGGCGGTCAATCCGGATCGTCAATATCGACTGATGGAATTTTGTGGCGGCCACACCCATGCGATCTTTCGCTATGGGGTTCAGGATCTAATGCCCGCCAATGTGAATTTTATCCACGGCCCCGGCTGTCCTGTTTGTGTTTTACCGATTGCGCGTATCGACCATGCTATTCAACTGCTGCAACAGGAGGATGTGATTCTCTGTACCTATGGCGATTTACTGCGCGTGCCTGCCAGTGGTCGTCGGAGTTTGCTCAAGCTAAAAGCCGAAGGGGCCGATGTGCGTATGGTTTACTCGACCCAAGATGCCCTGCGCATTGCCGGGGAGAATCCAGAACGTGAAGTGGTGTTTTTTGCTATCGGCTTTGAAACTACCACTCCACCTACCGCCGTTGCCATTAAACAGGCGCAAGCTCAGGGGCTGAAAAACTTCAGTGTTTTCTGCAACCATGTACTGACTCCAGCGGCTATACATAACATTCTACAATCACCTGAACTGCGGGATATGGAGTCGGTGTCCATCGATGGTTTCTTTGGCCCCTCACATGTTAGCGCGATCATTGGCAGCCAGCCTTATGAATTTTTTGCCGAGGAGTTTCAGAAGCCGGTGGTGATTGCCGGTTTTGAACCACTGGATGTAATGCAGTCAACGCTGATGTTAATTCGCCAGCTCAATGAAGGGCGGCATGAAGTTGAGAACGAATATACTCGCGTAGTAACACGCGAAGGCAATCACAAAGCACAGAAACTGGTGGCCGAGGTGATGGAGTTGCGCCGTAGTTTTGAATGGCGAGGTCTCGGCATGGTGCCCTATAGTGCACTTCAGATTAAATCTTTATTCGCCGAGTTCGATGCGGAACAACGGTTTGCAGTAACAACTATAGAGGCCGCCGATATCAAAGCTTGTGAGTGTCCACGTATCTTACGCGGGGTTAAAAAACCCACGGATTGCAAACTCTTCGGTAAGCTTTGTACACCAGAAAATCCAATGGGTTCGTGCATGGTGTCGTCCGAAGGAGCCTGCGCCGCTTACTGGAGTTATGGGCGTTTTAGCCATTGATGTGTTTGTAAAAGAAAAGATTATTTTTTACCGCATAGGACGCAAAGATTAATAATTTTTACCGCATGAAATTTAAAGATGGATTTTATAAATTTGTTTTTGATTTCCTCTGCGCCTTTTGCGGTAAAGAATGTTTTTGAAATCAGAACAGGACAATGAGCCAATATGAATAAGCGTTTTTCCGTGCGCCTTAACACCCGAAGTGGGCTGGTAGACATGACCCATGGCAGTGGTGGACGTGCCATGGCACAGTTGATTGATGAGTTGTTCGTCAAACACTTTGATAATGAGTTGCTGCGCCAGGGCAATGATCAGGCCGCTTTCGATGTGCCTGCCGGACGCATGGTAATGAGTACTGATGGGCATGTGATTTCCCCCCTGTTTTTTCCCGGGGGTGACATCGGTTCGCTCTCGGTACATGGCACTATCAATGATGTTGCCATGTCAGGTGCGCGACCGCTTTATCTCGCCGCCGGATTTATTCTGGAAGAAGGTTTTGCCCTGGCCGAACTGGAAAAAATAGTCATCAGTATGGCGCAGGCGGCATACGAGGCCGGGGTGCCGGTGGTGACTGGTGATACCAAGGTGGTGGAACGGGGCAAGGCCGATGGCGTATTTATTACCACCACCGCTGTTGGCATCGTTCCTGTCGGTGTCTCCATCTCCGGTGATCAGGCGCGAGTGGGTGATGCCATTCTGATCAGCGGTTCGATGGGAGATCATGGTGTGGCCATCATGTCGAGCCGTGAAAATCTGCAGTTTGAAACCATCATAAAGTCGGACTCAGCGGCTCTGCATGGTTTGATAGCTGAAATGGTGGCGGCAGTACCCATGATTCACTGCCTGCGTGATCCCACCCGTGGTGGTCTGGCCACAACCTTAAATGAACTGGCGCAACAGTCTGCCGTGGGTATGAATTTGCAGGAAGCCAATATTCCTGTCAAACCTGCGGTGCAAGCGGCCTGTGAACTACTGGGACTGGATCCACTGTATGTGGCCAATGAAGGCAAACTGATCTGTATCTGTGCGGCAGATGATGCCGCGCAGCTATTGCAGATCATGCAGGCTCATCCACTCGGTCATGAGGCCGCGATCATCGGTGAGGTGGTCGAAGATCAACACGGCTTTGTACAGATGCAAACCTGCTTTGGCGGCAGCCGAGTGGTTGACTGGCTGGCCGGTGAACAATTGCCGAGGATATGTTGATGAGTATTGGGGTTGAGTTGAAAGATATTTTACCGCCGAGGTCGCAAAGGTACGCAGAGGAAAACCAAAACGATTACATCAACCCCGTAGGTTGGGCAGAGCACCGCGAAGCACCACAGACACTTCCTTCGGTCGCTGATCCTGCTGGATTTACGGGTAGGGTGGGCACGTTTTTTGTGCCCACGCGGAGGCTATATCGTAGAGCTGGAAATTTTAATTAATGCGCATACTTTTTCTTACTCATGCTTTTAACAGTTTAACCCAACGTCTGTATATTGAGTTGCAGGTGGTGGGGCATGAGATCTCGGTTGAGTTTGATATTAATGATGCGCTGGCGTGTGAGGCGGTGGAGGCCTACCAGCCTGACTTGATCATAGCGCCTTTTTTGAAGCGCGCCATTCCGGAGACTATCTGGCGTAAGCATGTTTGTTTGATTGTGCATCCCGGTGTCCAAGGTGATCGAGGACCGTCGGCTCTGGACTGGGCGATTTTAAGACAGGAGAAACGCTGGGCGGTGACCGTGTTGCAGGCTAATGGTGAGATGGATGCCGGTGACATCTGGGCGAGTTGTGAATTTGAAATGCGCGAGGCTAGCAAGTCCAGTCTCTATCGAAATGAAATGACCGAGGCTGCCGTAGAAGCAGTACTTGTTGCCGTGGATCGGTTTCAGGCGGGGGATTTTATTCCTCAGGTGCTGGATTATTCGAAGCCGGAGGTGCGAGGTGAACAACGTCCTCTGATGCGCCAGTCTGATCGGGCTATCGACTGGCATATCGATACGACTGAAACAATACTACGCAAGATCCGTAGCGCCGATGGTTTTCCCGGTGTGCATGAGCGCCTGTTTGAACGTGAGTTGTTTCTCTATGATGCGCGGCCTGAAAAAATTTTGCATGGTCGGGTGGGACAGGTGATTGCCCGTTGTGGGGGAGCCATTTGTTGTGCCACGAAAGATGCGGCGATCTGGATTGGCCATCTGCGTGATAAACAGCATGAACATCCATTCAAGTTACCTGCTAGCAAACTGCTGGCAGCCGAGGTGGCCGATCTGCCCGAGATCAGCTCGGATCAGGATAGCGGTTATCGTGATATCTGGTATGAAGAAGAAGGGGAGGTGGGGTACTTACATTTTCCTTTTTATAATGGTGCGTTGGGGAGTGAGCAGTGTCAACGTTTGCGTAAGGCCTATATCGAAGCAAGGCAACGCCGGACGCGAATTATTGTGCTCATGGGCGGGGCAGATTACTGGTCCAATGGTATGCACCTGAATCTGATCGAAGCCGCCGGTAGTGCTGCCGATGAGTCATGGAAAAACATCAATGCCATTGATGATCTGGCGCTGGAAATTATTAACACCGATTCCCACCTGACCATTGCTGCCCTACAGGGTAATAGCGGGGCAGGCGGAGTTTTTCTGGCGCGTGCAGCGGATGAAGTCTGGGCGCGTGCAGGGGTGATATTGAACCCGCACTATAAAGATATGGGTAACCTCTATGGCTCGGAATACTGGAGTTACTTATTGCCGCGTTATGCCGGTGCCGAGAATGCTGAAGCGATTATTCAGGCGCGATTGCCGATGGGGACACGAGAGGCGCAGTCTTTGGGGCTGGTTAATGAGGTGTTTGAAAAGCAGGGCGACAACTTTGTTATGGCGGTGAAGCGGCGTGCCGCCAGCATGGTTGCTGTGCCCGCCTTTACGGCACGTCTGCAATACAAGCAGCAACGACGACTGGCTGATGAGTTACAAAAACCGCTGCAGCAATACCGTGAACAGGAGCTGGAAAAAATGCAGCTAAATTTTTATGGCTTTGATCCCAGCTACCATATTGCCCGTTACAACTTTGTTTATAAGGTGCCAAAGTCGCGTACTCCGATGACTATTGCCCGGCACCGGCGAACGGCTGAACGCCTGGGGAGGCTGATATGAGCACACTGCCAATTATACTGGTCGTTGATGATGAGGTTCGCAGTCTGGAAACCTTGCGCCGCATTCTCGAAGATGATTTCGAGGTGAGAACGGCGCTTACGGTGGAGGAGGCCAGGCAGATTTTGCAGCAGGAGTGGGTGCAGATAATACTTTCTGATCAGCGCATGCCTGAGATAAGCGGAGTCGAGTTTCTCAAACAGGTGCGAGAGCAATGGCCGGATGTGATCCGAATGATTATTTCAGGCTATACCGATTCAGAAGACATCATAAGTGCGCTGAATGAGGCGGGCATCTATCAGTACATCACCAAACCCTGGCATCCCGATAACCTGATCCTGACCTTGAAGAATGCGACCCGCCTGTTTGAATTACAGCGTCAGAATGAGGCGCTGTCGATAGAGTTGAAAATGTTACCCGCGAGCGTGAACAAATCCCTGGCCGCCAAGCGAGCCAGTTTGCGGGATAACTATCAACGTGATGATGGCATTGTGCGTAAGCCTGAAAGCAGTATGAATAAGGTTTGCGAAAAAATTTATCGCATAGCACCGTTTGATATTTCAGTTTTGCTATGTGGTGAATCCGGCACCGGTAAGGAACTGGTAGCACGCGCCCTGCACTACAATAGTCTGCGTGCTGATCAGCCCTTCGTGGTTGAAAACTGTGGTGCGCTGCCTGACGAACTACTGGAAAGCGAACTGTTTGGTTATAAGCGTGGTGCCTTTACCGGCGCAGTGGAAGATCGAGTGGGCCTGTTTGAACGTGCCAATGGCGGTAGCGTATTTCTGGATGAAATTGGTGATGTCTCGCCAGCTTTTCAGGTCAAGCTATTGCGAGTATTACAGGAAGGTGAGATCCGGCCATTAGGCTGTGGTCGCACCCGTAAGGTTGATGTACGGGTTATCGCTGCCAGTAATAAAAATCTGGAGGCCGAGGTTCATGCTGGTCGTTTCCGTGAGGATCTTTATTATCGTCTGGCCACGGTGACCATTCAGTTACCGCCGTTACGTGATCGTCAGATTGATATTCCACTACTGGCCCGACACCTGTTAGAAACGGCTATGCAGGATCTGGGCAAGCAGGTGCAGGGGTTTAGCAATGAGGCTCTGGTCTGTATGCAGGCCTATCACTGGCCGGGCAATGTGCGCGAGTTGCAAAATGAAGTGCGTCATATGCTAGTGATGGGCGATGAGGAAATGTTGGGTGCCGAGCTACTCAGTCCGCGGGTGTTGCGTGCGGTACCGCAGCAGCAGGCTCCGCTGCTGGAAAGTCTGGCCAGCCTGCAGGGCAGTTTGAAGCAGCGAGTGGAAGCACTGGAAGCGCATATTTTGCATGAAACCCTGATCCGGCATCGTTGGAACAAGAGCAGTGCTTCTCGTGAACTGGAATTATCGCGAGTGGGGTTGCGCAACAAACTGGAACGTTATGGACTGGAAAAGATCGAGCAGCTCATTACCGATGAGAACACGGTAACAGGATAAAGGATTGAGATGATGAGCAAGGGAGTGGAAGCCGATCATACCAGCCTGATCGATCAGGCCGGAGTGACAGAATCACTGCAACTATCGCCAGTTACTGAAACGGTCTGGATCGAAGTGATTCAAAAGATGGATTCGGTGTATGCCGATCTGGTGCGCTCTCAGGTCGAGCTGGAAGAAAAAAATTCGGCGCTGGAAGAGGCGCAACAGTTTATTGACAGCGTGCTCTCGGCGATGACGGATGTACTGATCGTTTGCGATACCCACGGCATTATTCAGCAGGTCAATGCGGCTCTGGAAAAATTAACAGGTAAGTCGGCAAAAGATTTTCTGCACCGACCTCTAAGCGAGATATTTAGTTGTGATGCCAGTGCTACAGTAGAACAGTTTCCGCAAAAACTCTGTCATGAATCACTGGTTGACTGTGAAGCTAGTATTCTTTGCGCAGATGGAAGCAGCGCACCGTTGGCGCTGAATGGTTCCTCTCGTTATGATCGGGAGCGAGGACGGTTGGGCATGGTTTTGATCGGTCGTCCCATTGGTGAATTGCAGCATGCCTACGATGATCTTAATCATACTCTACAGGAGCTTAAACAGGCTCAACAACAACTGGTGCATGCCGAGAAAATGGCCTCCCTGGGTCGGTTGGTGGCGGGAGTGGCGCATGAGTTGAACAATCCCATCAGTTTTGTTTTCGGTAACATGCATGCACTGAAACGTTATACGGCACGCATTTGTGAATACCTTGCCGAGGTGGAGGGACAAATTGATGTGCCGCATTTACAGCAACTCAGACGTGAGTTGAAAATAGATCGCATCCTCGATGATATGGAGCCACTGGTTGAGGGCACCCTGGAAGGCGCCGAGCGGGTTAGTGATATTGTGCAGGATCTACGTCGCTATTCCGGGGTACAGAAACAGGCCTGCAGCCGTTTTGATCTGACCCTGTTGATCAGGAAGGCGGTGCAGTGGGTATTGCAGGCCAGCCGGTTGAAGCCACAGCTTAACTATAAGTTACCTGAGCAGTTTGAGATCGAAGGCCACAAGGGACAGATTCATCAGATCCTGGTTAACCTGGTGCAAAATGCACTCGATGCCATGGCCGAGCAAACCCCCCCGGAGCTGAGCCTGATTTGCGAGCCGGTTGATGAGGTGGTCAGAATTCAGGTGCGTGATCATGGTGCGGGGATTGCCATCGATGATCTGGAAAAATTATTCGAACCTTTCTTTACCCGTAAACCCGTCGGCCAGGGTACCGGCTTGGGCTTATATATTAGCTATGGATTAGCGCGTGATATCGGCGGTGACTTGAGCGCAGCAAACCACCCCGAGGGGGGAGCTGTGTTTACCTTAACCCTGCCCTTAAATGCAAAAGCTTAAGCGATGATGAAACCATCTAATTTCCGCTTCCCATGTTCCTACGTGGGAATCCATCAATTGGTAGGGTGGGCACAAAAATCGTGCCCACCCTACAGGCTGTTTTTGATTGTTATTTCGTGG
>CAZNRP010000059.1:0-18388 GCA_964575555.1 uncultured Thiohalophilus sp.
AGACAGCCCAGAGGGAGAAGGGGGTATAGTGCAAATACTTATGCAACGATTAATACTCCGTCAAAGGGTTTGAATTGTCAGATTTTTTTGCATAATAATTTTACAGTGTGACGGTTCTTACAATACCCGTCTTGACGCGTTCGGTTTCCTCTTCTATATCCATTAGAGAGCTTGTCAATTTGACACATTCTAATGTTTTATCTGGAGGAATTTATGCATGCAGTGCAAGTTTATATTGAAGAAACCCTTAATGCCAGCCGTCTGCAGGACGTAAAAAATATTATGTTGACTATTCCGCATGTGCATAATGTTGAATTTAACAATAAAATTCCACATGACATGCTGGTTGAATTTGACGCGAATCACAATGTGCCGATTATGATAGTTGAAAAGCTGGAAAGTGAAGGCATTCACCCGGATATCATTTCCGCTTAACAGGTGTGGTTATTGCCCTGTTTTTTTATCCATTAATAATCCGGGTGTTTGGTTGTCCAGATTTTTACTTTATCTGTGCCTGTCAGACACAGATAAAAACTCTATAATTTCGGGTTGTTTGTTCATGGTGTCTTTATAGCCCAGCTCGATGAGCGCGCGGCAGTAGCCTCTTTCAAATAATAAATAGCTCGCCAGACTAGAGCTGTTTTGGCTGTAGGCACCAATACTTTTTAACAGAAAACGCAGGCTGGCGGGCAATTCATGCAGGTATTGCAAGGCAAGCTCACCCAGGTTGCAACTGGGAGATACTACCAGTACATCTACTTTGCGTAATTCAACTCCATGTTTTATACGCATTTTTTCGGGAATAATATCAATGGTTTTGTTGATGCGCTGAACGCGCTCAATATCAGCGGAAAGACTATCAAGAAAAATACTGTCCAGTGCATGACCGGCAATTTGCGCGATACTGGGTTCAGAGATAATCCGACGACGAGGCATGGTAGGCAGGACTTCCTGACGATTACCAATGATCAGTATTTTATCCGCCCCCAGATGTAAGGCCGGGCTAATGGGCGCAATCTGGCGCATAGAACCATCACCAAAAAACTCCCGATTCAGGCGCACCGGGGCAAATATAAAGGGAATAGCCGACGAGGCCATCAGATGAGTCACGGTGATGTTAGCCTGTGCGCCAATACGTCGTGAGCGAAACCAGGGCGGATGTATGTTATTGCTTTGAAAGAAGGAGACGGACTGCTGAGTCGTATAGCCAGATGCCGTTATCGAAAGGGCGTGCAGATAACCCTGGTCGAGTGAATACTGAATATCCTTAGTCTGGATGTATTGTTCCAGTAATTTTCTTAGTGGGCTGCGGTCGAGTAAATAAAGAGAGCCTCGGCGTTTATTCATCCCCGCAGAGAGCATAGCCAAAAACCAGTTACTGCTGGTTTTGATTAAACTCCAGCTATCGGTTTTAAAAACATGGTGAGCATGAAAGCCTGCCCAGATGTTATGAATGCGTTGTACTGATTTTTTAAAATTATAAGCATGAGTCGCCAGTGCAGCCGCATTGATGGCACCCGCTGAGGTGCCGCATATTATGTCAAAGGGGTTGCTTGCATCATCCGGCAACATTTCCGCGACAGCCTTTAATACGCCGACCTGATAAGCCGCACGCGCGCCGCCTCCCGACATAACGATACTAATTTTTGGCTTCTGTTTTTTCATCGGTTAAACAGGCTCATGAAAACGGCTTCCTTTATTGACCCAGATAAGTATAGTTCAGGCTTGAGTGTTTGTTTATTTATGTTTAGTGCAATATAGTTGCAGCTGATTTGTTGGGTTGTTTATTTAACGATAGGGAGTTACCTCTTGACCGCTAGTATTGCTGCCATTGATCTGGGTTCGAATAGTTTTCATTTACTGGTTGCTCGGCCGATGAATAAAGGCATTCAGGTTATCGATCAGGACAAGGAAATGGTGCGCCTGGCCTCCGGTCTGCAGGCAGACAGAAGCATTGATAGTGAGACAAAGGAACGGGCACTGGAATGCCTGTCTAGATTTGGTCAGCACATTCGTCATATCAGCCCGGATGCCATTCGTATTGTCGGCACCAATACCTTAAGGGCCGCCCGCAAAAGCAATAAATTTATTAAGCAGGCACAACTGTTACTTGGACATGAAATTGAAATTATCTCGGGTATCGAAGAGGCACGACTGATTTATCTGGGCGTGGCACATAGCATTGCGAGTAACAATGGTCGTCGTATGGTGGTGGATATTGGTGGTGGCAGCACCGAAATCATTGTTGGCGAACGATTTGAACCCTTGCGTATGGAAAGCCTGTACATGGGCTGTGTGAGCATGACCCAGCGTTACTTTTCTGACGGTAATGTCAGCGAAAAACGGGTTGCCAAAGCACGGCTTACCGCTATGTTGGAGTTGGAACCCCATATCAATTTATTCAGAGATCTGGGCTGGACAGATAGCATTGGCGCATCCGGTACTGCACGTGCGGTTGAATATGTTGCACGCGCAAATGGTTGGGGTAACGGTGAGATCAATGCAGCTGCACTGGCCAATATAATTCAATCATATATTCAGGCCGGTAGTCTTGCGCAAACTAAGCTGGAAGGTTTAAAAGTTGAGCGCGCGCCTGTTTTTTTAGGCGGGGCAATTATCCTTGCGGCCATCTTTGAAGCTTTTGAAATTCAGACAATGATGGTATCCAGCGGTGCTCTGCGGGAAGGCCTGTTATATGATCTGATTGGACGTAGTCAGAAAAAGAGCACTCGCCAACAGACCGTGGTGGATCTTGGTAAGCGTTATAAACTAGATGGTGAGCAGGCCAGACGGGTTGAAAATACGGCAATGGCACTGTGGAAACAGGTTGCACCGGATACGCCGTTGTTGAATATCGATTGTGAAAAAATGCTGGGCTGGGCGGCACGCCTGCATGAGCTGGGTTTAAGCATTGCTCACAGTCAGCATCATAAACATGCGGGATATATTCTTCGCCATGCGGATCTGTTTGGTTTCTCCTGGCAGGAACAGCAGGTACTGGCTGCGATTGTACAATCGCATCGGCGCAGTTTTCCCGAAGATATTTTTAATCGTCTTCCCGAGAGATGGAGAAGTAAAGCGGTGAAGTTGTCACTGTTTTTACGGCTGGCCGTGATTCTGCATCGCAGTCGTAGTCAGGCGACGGTTAGCACACCGATTTGTCAGTTAACTGAGAAGTCGATAAAACTGATATTTGCTGACAAGTGGTTGCAACAACATCCCCTTACTCGTATGGATCTGGAAGAGGAAGCCCGCCGTTTGAGTAAGCGGGATATTGAGCTTGTTTTTGAATAGTACGGTTGAAACCTGCATTTTGATGTATCGCGGGTATAGACAATTACCGATACCCCGTTCCTGCTTTAGTGGTCGGCCAGTTCGGTCAGCAACTGCTGTTGTGCCGAGAATGGTTCGTCCTTACCGGGTTGCAGGAGGGTATAGCTACCATCGCTGTTTAGCACCCATGCCTGGGTGTTGTCACGCAGGTAATAATCAAGGTGGTGAAGGATGGCGTCGCTGAGCTTTTTGGCGGCGATGGGAAAACCCAGTTCAACCCGCTGAAAGAAATTGCGTTCCATCCAGTCGGCGCTGGAGCAATATATCTCGGGTTTGTCATTATTTTGAAAATACATAACTCGGGTATGTTCCAGAAAACGTCCAACTATCGAACGTACCTGAATATTCTCCGAAATACCTTTTACGCCCGGGCGGATGCGACAGATGCCTCGGATGATAAGATCAATTTTGACCCCGGCCATGGATGCTTTATAGAGTGCACGGACAACTTTTGGTTCGATCAGGGCATTCATCTTTACAATGATGCGCGCGGGTAATTCATTTTTTACGTTATCCTCTTCGCGCTGAATTTTATCCAGCACGGCCTGGTGCATGGTAAAAGGGGAAAGCAGCAGTTTGTTAAGTTTTGATACCTTGCCCAGTCCGGTTAATTGCATGAAGGCTTTATGCACGTCTTCACCGATGGCTTTATCCGCAGTGAACAGGCCGTAGTCAGTATAGATACGCGCAGTACGCGGATGATAGTTGCCGGTGCTGAGGTGGGCGTATTGTTTCAGACCGGATTCTTCACGGCGTACGACCAGTGCCATTTTAACGTGAGTTTTATAGCCGACTACCCCGTAGACTACGTGCGCTCCGGCTTCCTGCAAACGGTTGGCGAGAGTGATATTGTCGGCTTCATCAAAGCGGGCGCGGATTTCGATGACTACGGTGACGACTTTATTGTTTCGTGCGGCCTGTACCAGTGTATCTACCACGGTAGACTTGGGTCCGGTGCGATAAAGGGTTTGCTTGATCGCCAGTACCTGGGGATCAGTGGAAGCCTGACGCAGGAAATCAATGAAAGGTAAAAAAGAGTCAAAAGGGTGAAACAGAAGAATGTCCTGCTTGCGAATGACACTGAAAATATCCGGATTGCTGCGTAATTTAGAGGGGATATTCGGGGTGAAAGGTTGAAAACGTAAATTAGATTTATCGGGTAAATCACAGATTTGCAATAGACGGTTAAGGTTAACCGGGCCATCTGCACGATAAAGATCATTTTCTTTAAGACGGAATGTTTTTAGCAAAAAGTAAATGATTTCGTCAGGACAGTCACCATCCACTTCCAGTCGTACCACATCGCTATAGCGTCGGGACAGGAGTTCACCTTCCAGTGCGTGAAGCAGATCATCCACTTCTTCCGTGTCAACAAACAGGTCGCTATTACGGGTAATACGAAACTGGTAGGTGCCGGTGATTTTCATGCCGTGAAATAGATCGCTGACATAGGCATGGATGATGGATGAGAGGAAAACATAGTCATTTTCGCCATTGCCGTCCTCATTGGGGGGCAGCTGGATCAGGCGGGGCAAAGAGCGCGGGGCTTGCACCACCGCCATGCCGCTGTCACGCCCAAAAGCATCTTTGCCCTGCAGTGAGATGATGAAGGAGAGCGATTTGTTGATAATGCGGGGAAAGGGATGCGCTGGATCCAGTCCCATGGGCGTGAGCATGGGTAACAGACTTTCTTCAAAGTAACGGTGCAGCCAGTTTTCCTGTTCCTCGCTCCATTCGCTACGGCGAATAAAATTGATGTTTTCTCTTTCCAATAAGGGAAAAAATTCGTTATTGAGTACTCGGTATTGTTCTTCGACTAATTCCAGTGCTGTATTACGGATGGCCTTGAGGGTTTCCATAGCGGACATATTGTCAGGCGTATTGTGGCTGCCGGGGACATCCACTTTTTCTTTTAATCCCGCCACCCGGATTTCGAAAAATTCATCCAGGTTGGTGCTGGAAATACACAGGTAGCGCAGGCGCTCGAGCAGCGGCATTTGCTCGTCTCGCGATAGCTTGAGCACCCGCCGGTTGAATTCAAGCAAGCTAAGCTCGCGGTTAATGTAAAGCTCAGGTTGATGTAAGTCGACTTCTTCCACTTCTTTCACGTTTTTTTTAAAACTCCCTATTGTGACTGAAATATTACCGTAATATGAGTATGGGTTGTATTACAGTTTTATGACAATCGCAAGAGTTATTGTCGGTGGTGTCAGTCGTATCATGAATGTCATTATAGGCTGCTGCAGTGTTTGCGATTATTATACAGAATAAGTATGCGCTCTTTATGGTCATTGCCGCGCAGATAGTTATCGGCATAGGCTGACAGAAGTTGAGGCGTTGTGGCTGTCCCCTGATACACATCCTCTGGATGGGAAGAGGGGGCAAGTGTGATTGAATTTATAGCCTGGAATGGGATGATAAGCAGGGGGCGCAGGGCTGGAAAGCCACTCCCCATAATTCAGCTATATTTTTTCAGGATACCGCAGCCCGAACAATGCCGAGACGGCGCATATATAAGGCTAGCTCCTGCCGGGCTTTTAATACTGTGTTGTAGGGTCCAAAAACGCCATATTCACGGGTCAGAAAATACCACTCATTATTTAGGGAATAGATACGTTTTTTCCGTTGCGGGATATTCCCCTGCTCGCCGTAGCGGTTTAGATTTGAGTTTTGTGATATTGATTGATTCATAATCTCGATGGTTTTTATTGGATAATTAATTATAGGCTCTGATTCGAGTTTTTTCGATGATACCGTCTAAAAATAATTGTGCGTTGTTGCGGTTCTCAAATGGCCCTTTAAGTCCTTCACGAGTGCGCAAATACCAGCCCTGACGGGTGATATGGATGAAGCGCTGTTCATTGCGGCGGGTGTTTAATGTTGTCATTTGCATGATCTGGCACCGATAGTTAATAACTCAGAAAAATAGGTGGTTCAGGCTCTGTGTCCGTCCTACATCACTGTGTGGCGATGGTGCGTTCCCTGCGTAGTACTGGAATCCTTTCCCGTACTCTGATTCTCCCTGAGAGTCGCGCTCCCCCTGTAAATAAGAGCCTGAACCATGGATAAAGAATACGTAGTCGCGAGTGAATTGTCTGTCAGACAGGGATGAAAGTCGTGTAGGACATTTCCTACATTTGCCAGTGGGGTTTCTCATTTTCATCGGTGAGCGTTATTACGGTATAGTGTTCCTGTGTGCAAGAGCTTGATTAGACTTGATTATATTTGGAGTCCGAATTGGCAGAAGCAATTGAAAACAGTATTACTCTTAAAGTGGACGGGCCGATGGTTTGTCGTGGTGACATTACTGTCATTGATGCCGGAGGAACGGTGTTACTGAAAGACAAGGAAGCCTGGTTGTGCCGCTGTGGTCAGTCAAAAAAAATGCCCTTTTGTGATGGCAGCCATCGGCAGGCGGATTTTCATGACGACGGTGAATTTGGAGATGAGCGGGCAGAGGCATTGGCTGACATGAGTGGTCCCCTCCTGATTACCGTGAAGCCCAATGCCATGTTGATACTTAAAGGGCCGGTCGCGATTCAATCTGCGGATGGTCGTTTTCGTACGCAGCGCAGTCGGGGTGCACTTTGCCGCTGTGGACAGTCGAGCAAAAAACCGTTCTGTGATGTCAGACACAAGCGCTGTGGCTTTGAGGTGGACTCATGAACAGGGCATTTTTTATTGTCGACTATTCTTTAGTGATGATCAGTCCAGGGATGAAGGGACAACAATGTGACTCCCACTGAGCGTTATCAGCAGGAACTGGCGAGCGGGGTATTTCAAGCTGATCCGACTCAGGCACTGGCGGTGGTTGCGACCCAACGCTTATATGATGAATTGCAGGCTCCATCGCTGCGCCGCTGCGGCTGGCGACGCTGGTTTCATGCCCGATCGGTGCCGGTAAAAGGACTCTATTTTTGCGGTGAGCCTGGTCGAGGCAAAACCTGGCTGGTGGACTGTTTTTATGATTGTCTGCCTTTTGCAGAAAAAAACCGGATACATTTTCACCGTTTTATGCGCGATATCCATGAGCAACTCAGGCTATTGCCGAAATCTCCTGATCCACTGGTTATTGTTGCTGAAAAAATTGCTCATGATATTCGAGTGTTGTGTCTGGATGAGTTTCATGTCCATGATATTGCCGATGCAATG
The DNA here is from genome assembly GCA_964575555.1 of uncultured Thiohalophilus sp. GTDB lineage: Bacteria > Pseudomonadota > Gammaproteobacteria > UBA6429 > Thiohalophilaceae > JAADGZ01. The sequence goes on from CAZNRP010000059.1 coordinate 7,486, forward strand.
CTGCTGGCCGGCCTGTTAAAGGCCCTGTTTGATAACGGGGTGACCCTGGTGACCACCTCTAATATACCCATTCAGGCGCTGTACAAAAACGGCCTACAGCGTGAACGTTTCATGTATGCGATTGCCTTGTTACAGGAGCATACACAGGAGGTTTTTTTAACCGGAGAACAGGATTACCGGCTGGCATTACTGGAAAAGGGACAGGCGTATTATCTTGCCCCTGAAAAAGCCCTGCTGGAGCAGAAGTTCAAGGCGCTGGCACCGTCGACACCGAAACATAACCGTGAGATTGAAATTAACGGGCGGAAGATTAATTATCTTGCCCTGTCAGATGACGTGATCTGGTTTGATTTTAATGCGCTCTGCAATACCCCGCGCTCGGCCCATGACTATCTTGAAATTGCCCAGCTTTATCATGCTGTTTTTGTCAGCGATATCTATGTCATGAAAGAAGCCGAGGACAGCATTGCCAAGCGCTTCATTCACTTGATCGATGCGCTTTATGATCATAACGTTAAGCTGATATTAGCGGCCGAAAAACCCATTGCGGAATTGTACCGAGGACGAGGTCAGGAGGAGGCGTTTCAACGCACCCTGAGTCGCCTGCATGAAATGAGTGGCAAAGCCTACCTGGCCAGACCCCATCTTTCACGCCCGCATCTGGTCGGCTTATGATGATATTGCCGGAGATGCAGTGCATCGGTCTGGTGCATTCCTGTTTCAAGGAAAAATTTGGTATCCCGAGACAACCGGGGCTGGTGGTTGAGGCGCGTGCCGAGATTGAAATATTGCCCCCCTTTGATCGGGATGAAGCTTTCACTTGTCTGCAATCCTTTTCACATATCTGGGTAATTTTTGTTTTTCACCAGTCTCAGCGTGATAACTGGAAAGCCACTGTACGTCCGCCCCGACTGGGGGGAAATCAGCGGGTCGGCGTGTTTGCCTCCCGTTCCACTTTTCGACCTAATCCGCTAGGTCTGTCAGTGGTGAAGTTTGAGGGCATGGTGCGGCGGCAGGGCAAGTTATACCTGCAAACAAGCGGCGTGGATTTACTGCAGGGAACCCCTGTACTGGATATCAAGCCTTATCTGCCTTATGCCGACAGCCTTGTGGATGCGCAAAGTGGTTATGCATCCGAAGCTCCCGAAGCGCGGGGTAATTTGTATTTCAGTGATGAGGCTGAGGTGCAATGTCAGCAGCAGGCGCAGAATTATCCCGGTGGTTACCCGGCCTTATTCCGCTTAATCGAAGGCCTGCTTCGTCTGGATCCCCGCCCGGCCTATCGTGGTGGTAAGGAGGGGGCGACTGAAGTGTACGCCATGCACTTGCTGAATTTTGATTTGCGCTGGGAAGTGCGGGGTAATGACATCCAGGTGTTGGCTCTGGATAGCCGTGAATAGGCGGGGCACTGGATAGCGGAGGCATAACAAGCGATAATCACGTTCCTTCACTAGTTGTTACCGAGATCATGAAGAACACGATATTTTCTTCTGCCCAACATTTTCGTCAGGCCTTTAATGAAGGCCTGGTCGAGATGTTGAACCATGACAGCCTGGGCACCCTGATTCTAGGCTGTGCCAATGCGACCTTTGATCCCTTTATTTTTGAAGCCACGCATTCTGCCCTGCGCACGCAATTCAAGAAACTGGAAACCCGCTTTCGCGAAGATTTCAATCAGGGCAGGCAGATCAATGAAAGTGATGAAGATCTGCTGGTGTTTTTGAAAATGCTGGTAGTGGGCTTTGAGCAACTGGAACAAACTTCATTCCGGCAGAAAGGGGAGTGGGACGTACAATTTAATCAGGTACGGGCATTTCGCCCCCGGCGCATGAGTGGTCAGGTGGGCAGTGGTATTCATGCACCGTTTAATGAAAATGGCTTCCATTTTAATAAGTCGTTTATGCAAAAAGAGTGTTTCTGGGAAGGTCAGTTAAATGGTCGCCCGGTTTCCTTGTTTTATAATAAATATCCCTTTATTGATTACCACGGCCTGTTGTTACCTGAACGTAAGAAGAATTTGCCACAGTTTCTGCTGGAAGAATATCACTGCTATGTCTGGCAGTTGAGCGAGGAGTTAGGTGAACAGCTGTCCGGATTGGGGTTTGGCTATAATTCCTATGGTGCACACGCCTCGGTCAACCATCTGCATTTTCAGATGTTTCTGCGCCCACAGGGCCTGCCGGTAATGGCTGCTCACTGGCATCATAATGGGGGAGAGAAGGCTTACCCGGCCTATTGTGAAAAACTGAACGATTGCAGCCAGGCATGGTCATATATCGACAATTTGCACCAGCAGCAGATCCCCTTTAATTTAATTTATCGACCAGGCGAGCTCTTGATTTTTCCACGCAAGCGTCAGGGCGATTATGTACCGGCTGAGTGGAGCGGGGGATTCTCCTGGTACGAAATGGGCGGAGGCACGATTACCTTTAACCGGCAGGCCTATGACGAGCTGGATGCCGATGATATTGCCAGTGAGTTTGCGAAACTGCGCTTGCAACCTAAAGCATGTATGCCTGCCTCGAAGTGAATTTTCACGAATGCTATTCCCACTGCTTGTAATGGCGAGATTTAATAAACTGACCTCGTCAGCTTGCTGCGGGAAATTAAACCCAGAAAAGATTAACATGCGATTTAATGAGTAAAATTATGATGACAAAAAAATCAGGAAATTATTTTAGCAAAAGCTTGTTCAGCATCCTGCTGGCTTTGTCGCTCAATATTTCAGTGCAAGCGGGAACGCCCCTGTTTTCAAGCTTTGCAGGTAAGCCGGTTGAAATAAGCGATTATATTGTTGACGATAAATGGCTATTGGTGATGATCTGGGCCTCGGATTGCCATATCTGTAATCGTGAAGCCCATGCCTACGTAGATTTTTATTTTAAGCATGAAGAAAGTAATGCACTGGTACTGGGGGTTTCGATTGACGGGCAGGTGAAAAAAGCAGAGGCAGAATTATTTATTAAACGCCATGAAATAAATTTCCCAAACATTATCAGTGAGCCGGACAAACTGGCACATTGGTTTGAAAAATTAACCGGGCAAAGCTGGATGGGAACGCCAACATTGTTAGTTTATTCACCCGAAGGTGAATTAAAAGTGCAGCAAATAGGTGCGATCCCACTGGATCTGGTGGAAAAATTTATTCAGCGCGAGTCCGCTCGAAAAACGGTCGCAGTCGATACATCACTACAGGTAAAGTAGATTCAATGGCAATTCTGATTCAATACAATAATGCAGGAATAAAATTTCCCATCGACAAGCAGCGCATTCGCATTGGCCGTGGTGCGGAGAATGAGATTTGTATTGATGATGATCTGGTGAGCAAGGAACATGCTGCTATTGAAGTCGTGCTGCGTTCGAAAAAAGAGGCGCAGGTTGAGTATATTCTGCAGGATCTGGAGAGCACCAATCATACCTTCGTGAATGACAAGCCTGTTTCCCTGTACAAACTTAGTAATGGTGACGTGATTCGTATCGGCGTCAATACGTTTCAGTTCGTTGATGAAAACGGAGGGGAGCTGGATGAAACTTCGCAACTGTACAAGACCTGGATTCCCGGTGTGTTTTATACCGGCAATAAAAAATAATATTGCTGTCCAGTTAACGCCCCACCCTACGATACTTTGTAGGGTGGGCACGTTTTTTGTGCCCACGCTGTTTAGGATGTGAAGTCGCGCCTTAAATATTAAGTATTTTTCAACGCAAATACGCGAAGGCGCAGAGAGCGCAAAATTTTTTACTTTCCTGTTCACGCTTCTGCGTGGAATTAGGGATTGTTTTTCTTTGCGCCATGGCGTTAAGGCTTTTTATTATTTATTGATGGTATGCGCGTGGGCATAAAAACCATGCACCACAGGCACTTCCTTCGGTCGCCCACCCTACGATACGGGGCAAGTAATGATTGTTTTATTCGAGATCAGTATTTTGATAAATAAAGTTTTCGATATATGAGGCGGGATGAGCACCACTGAAATGGGCTTTGGCTTCGCCGTCCTGAAACAGGATGATAGTCGGGAATCCCCGCACTTTGTAACGACCTGCCAGTTTCATGTTTTCGCCTTCATCGACTTCAACTTTGGCGAGTGCGATACGGCCTTCAAATTTCTCGATTACCTGTTTTAGGATGGGAGCGATCACAATGCAGGGAGAGCACCAGTCGGCCCAGAGGTCGAGTAGCACCGGCCGTTGCCGTGAAGCTTCGATGACTTTGTCATCGAAATCAATTAGATCTACAACATAGATATCGGAGTTATTTTTTACAGGTTTCATAAGTATATTTGTTTTGAGTGAAGAGTTAATTATAAGCGTAATAAGTGTTTGATACCATTGGTAGGATGAAATTGGAAACTAAAAAAATAGATAGTGAGGTGCTGGCTGAACTGATTGAGTTAGCCAGGCAGTCGCCGCGCAGGCGCAGCCATTTAAATATGCACCCACGACTGGATGATCCTGTTCAACGTTTGCTGGTAGCAATGGAGCCGGATAGTTATGTTCATCCCCATCGTCATCCACAGCTGGAAAAATGGGAGTATCTTTCTGTTTTGCAGGGCAGTTTTAAGGTTTTTGTCTTTAATGAAAGTGGCCGTATTCTGGAAATGCATTTGTTGAGTGCGCAGAGTAAAGGCATAAAAGTGATTGAACTAGCCGCAGGCTGTTGGCACAGCCTGTTGAGTCTTGAGAGTGGTTCTGTTTTTTTTGAAATAAAGCCGGGTCCTTATAGTCCGCTGGAAGATAAAAATTTTGCTAGCTGGGCACCGAAGGAACAGGCCGATGCTGTGCCGGAATTTATTAAATGGTTGCAGCAGGCCGGTGTGGGTGATCAGCTAACCATAAATGACTGAAGAGGAAAATATGTCAGCGCGAGATATCGAAATTGAAGAAAAGGTATTGAGAGAAAGCATACTCAGTGCCAGTGGTCTGAATTCTGAGAAATTACAGATTGGCATTAAGGGTGATCCTTCTTTGCGTGAAACGACCTATGCGCGGAAAAAATATAATAGTGCGGTGGATCGCTTATATGAACCACTGGCTGAGAATTTTAAAGAATTATTACTGAATCGCAGTACTTACCGGTTGTATATTGGTTTTAATAATGGCGAGATTCGTACGGCATCAGTTTTTGATCCTATGCGTATCGAGGTTCATGAAGCCGAGAAAATGGCGGATCGGGATTACATCGAGCGGCAATTTCCTGCGCTTGCCTATGAAGACAAGATTCGCTTTGTTAATGATCTTTACTGGAATATTGCATCTAATCCGATTTACAAAAAACTGCCGGGTTATTGGCAGAATATTTTGAATAAACGTAATGCCGAATGGGAACCCATGGAGCTGGATGAAATTACGAATATTATTTCTACCCTGAAAGTTTTGCGTGAAATGCCGGAATACTATATTCGCAATGTGACCATCTGTATGGTGCAGAGCTTTGTGCGGATTCAATTCAACTGTGATGGTACACAACTGGTGAGTGCCGAAAATTACCAGCGTTTTCTGGAAGAGAACCTGATTGCCGAATAGCTATCGGCTATGATTTTATGATGCTCGGTGACTTAGTCGGTTATATTTTTGCTCAAAAAAGGGATCAATGCGTTTGATAATTCAACCGGATCAAATTTGGCAATATACGCATCCGCACCGACCTTGCTGCCTAAGAGCATATTGGCATCAGCCGATAGTGATGAGTGCATGAGTACCGGAACGCCTTTGAAGCGGGCATCACTTTTTATATGTTTGGTAAGTACATAGCCATCCATGCCCGGCATTTCTACATCGGTAATAATGGCATGAATCATTTCGCTGATCGGGGTGTGACTGGCATCTGCGCGGGCGGCAATTTCCTGGAGTTTTTCCCAGGCTTCTTCACCATTCTTGGCACTGTAATAGTTTGCTCCCAGACGATCCAGGGTGTTTTCAATCTGACGGCGGGCGACGCTGGAATCATCGGCAAAGAATACCGTGGCAGGAGTATCCAGTCTCTCGATACCTTCGAACATACTGGGATCATCCTGGGTTCCGGCTGTTTCAACCAGCACTTTTTCTACGTCCAGCAACATCACTATGCGCTTGTCATTCAGCTCAGTAACCGCGGTAATCAGGCCACCTAAGCGGTTTGCCATCATTGAGGGGGGAACTTTGATGTCATTCCACTCCAGCCGTAATATTTGCTCGACGGAACTGACCAGCAAGCCCTGAGTGGATTTATTGTATTCCGTTACGATAAGTTTACTGGCGGGTTCTTCAACCGACATGCCACAAAAATGGGCCATATCAATAACCGGGATCATTACGCCACGCAAACTGACCATGCCTTTAACCCCGACAGGCATATCCGGTGCGCGGGTAATTTCAGGCACCTGGATGACTTCTCGAATTTTGAAAACATTGAGTCCGAAGACCTCTTCACGCTGGGTATTGGTATCATGACCAAGACTAAACAATAGGATTTCCAGACGGTTAGCGCCTGCCAGTTTGGTGCGTTCGTCAACCGAAGTAATAAACGATGAATTCATAATGCTATCCTGTCATGCAATTGATTTTTGCTTTTGTGGCAGTCAATCTCCAGCGTAAAATTCTAATTTGGCTGAGATTTATGACATACTGTACTAATACGTTATGCCCCTATATAACGGCGCATGTGAAAATTACTAAAGCAAAATTTAGTTTGAGGCGATGTGGGGACAGGGATGCGTCGCTTTAAAATCAATTGGCTTATAAATTATATGAGGAAGACTTAATGTCCACAGAAAATACCACAGAATTACAGATTAACGACCAGGCTCAGGGTGATGGCGATGAGGCCGTTTCCGGAAAATCTATCGTCGTACATTATTCCGGCTGGCTTTATGATGATGCGGCGGCGGATAAGAAAGGCAGCAAGTTTGATAGCTCGCTGGATCGCAATGATCCTTTTTCATTCGTGCTCGGCGCAGGCATGGTTATCAAAGGCTGGGATCAGGGTTTTGCCGGGATGAAAGTGGGTGGCAAACGCAGTCTGATTATTCCCCCGGATATGGGGTATGGGGCGGCCGGTGCGGGTGGGGTTATTCCAGCTAATGCCACCTTACTGTTTGAAGTGGAGTTACTGGAAGTGCGGGCTTAAATAGTGCTTGCCAGGATAAAAAAAGGGAGCCATCGGCTCCCTTTTTTTATCCTTCGCGAGAAGCGTATTAACTACTGGCCGGGCTCATTTCTTCGCGCGGTTTTCTTTCATTGGCAATATTCACCTTCAGCTCGCGTCCCTGAAACTCTTCACCATGTAGAGCGCTAATGGCTTTGAGGGCATCGCGGTGACTCATTTCAATAAAGCCAAAGCCGCGAGGCTTACGGGTGACACGATCTGTCATCAGACGTACCGCATGGACTTCCCCATATTTTCCAAATAGTTCACGCACGGCGTTACTGGAAGCACGAAAAGCCAGATTGCCCACAAAAATAGATTCCATTTTACTCGCAGTGGCAGGAATAACGCGGGTGGCTGCGAGCAGGGAGCCAATCAGTGCTCCGGCGAGGACGCCATAGGCAAAGCCGCTTGCGCTACCCAGAATTTCAATTGAGAATTGAGGCGCGAGCAAAAAGGCCAGCAGGCCGAGCAGGGCAGAGATGACGATTGATTTTATAAAGTATTTTGCAGTTGGAAAGGTAAATTTCATAACATTGTTTACTCTCTTTTAGTTGTCGTTGTAATTATCATGCGTCCCCGTAAGTTAAAATAATAAAAGCAGAAATGGGGACTGAGTCCAAACAGGCGCATGTCTTGCACATGCCGATCCTGTATCAGGATTCTACACCTATAATTAATGGACTGTCTTCTCTGATTTATCCCTGATGATTGGCAGGATATTGAATATTAAGGAATTATAATGTATGACTAGTCTGCGTTTTCATCTCAATATTACCGTTGAGACCTACCGTCATTATTATCAGGGGCTGGTGAATGAAGTGCAGGTTAGATCCCTGGAGGGTCAGAATTTGCGATTTCCCGCCGCTATTTTGCGCCCTTACCTGAGCCACACAGGGGTGTCTGGCCTGTTTGAATTGGAGTTTGATGAAAACCGGCGTTTTGTTTCGCTACAACGGCTGGAATTCTAAGGAAGGGAAGCGGATGGGGTATTCGTTATTGTGCAGCTTCAGAAGTATTAGTAAGGCTGAAGCCATATCTACAGCATGGATTTAAATCCCGGTGAGGAATTAAACCCGGTGAGATTAAAGTCCGACCAGGGACTCGATAATGCCGGCCACGGTGGAGATAACCGGCCAGATGACTTTGGATAAAAAGCCGGTGGCGAACAGGGCAATGATGATGAATAGACCATAGGGTTCGAGTTTGCTCAGTCGGTAACTCATTTGCGGGGGTAACAGGCCGACGGCGACGCGTCCGCCATCCAGTGGTGGCAGAGGAATAAGATTAAATACCATGAGCAGTACATTAATAAATATGCCGATAGTGCCCATGTAGGTCAGCGGTTCGGAGACAAATTGCATACTTTCGGGCATGAGCATGGCGATTTTGGTAATCAATCCCCAGGCAAAGGCCATGAGCAAATTGGAGACCGGGCCGGCCAACGCGACTAATACCATGTCGCGTTTAGGGTTACGTAGGTTGCGGTAATCAATGGGCACCGGTTTGGCCCAGCCAAAGGCGAAGCCCAGCGTTGCCAGCATAACGATGGGAACCAGCAGGGTGCCAACCGGATCGATATGCTTAATGGGATTTAAGGTCAGGCGGCCAAGCATTTCCGCAGTGCGATCTCCGCGTTGTTTTGCCACCCAGCCATGCGCGACTTCATGCACAATAATGGCGAATAACAGGGGCAGAATGGCAACCGAAATGATCTGAATAGTCGAAAGGTGCTGGAGCATGATGATCTATAGTTAGAAATACGATTCGCAATTATAACAGAGTTGATGCAAATAAAGCGGGAGAAATGAATGAGGGGATATGAAGTAAACATCGCTGCAGACAGGCTGGTCGCACATCGGGGTTATCCCCGGTATTATCCAGAAAACACTCTGACCGGGATCGACGCGGCGATTCAGGCCGGGGCGAAATATATCGAAGTCGATGTGCAACTGAGTGCCGATGGCGTGGCCGTGCTATTTCATGATCGGGATCTGCAACGCCTGTGTCACCAGCCCGGTGCATTGCACCGCTATAGTTTGCGTGAGCTGAAAATATTTGGTACCGGTGGCAGCGAAATTCCTGAACTAAAAGCCTTAGCGGTATTGTTAGAGTCTAACCCATCGGTTACCGCCTTCATCGAGCTTAAACGCATCAGCATTGCCCACTTTGGTGAGGAACAAATAGTCACCACCGTGTTGAATATATTGCAGCCGGTTTTAAATCAGTGCGTGATGATTTCGTATTCCCTGTCCGCACTGGAAAAAGTACGGGAACTGAGCTCTCAGCCGATTGCGGTGGTGGCGGATAACTGGCTGGAATTAAAACAGATACCGGTGCAGGCTCTGCAGCCTGAATATCTGTTTTGTGATATTCAAAGTTTGCCGGAGCAGGATGATGTGCATATTCCCGGCTCTATTCTTGCCGTGTATGAATGCACCGATGCCGGGCTGGCAAGGGAGGTATTAAATCGAGGCGTGGATCTGGTCGAGACTTTTGCTATCGGTGAGATGATTGTGAGCCTGCAGAAGGGCAAAGATTTATGAGTACGGTTGATTACGATTTGCTTGTAATAGGTGGCGGTATTCAGGGAGTTGGCGTAGCGCAGGCAGGGGCTGCGGCAGGTTATAAAGTTTTGTTACTGGAAAAAACGGCCATCGCTTCGGCTACCTCAAGCCGGTCGAGTAAATTAATTCACGGCGGTTTGCGTTACCTTGAAAGCATGCAGTTTGGGCTGGTGAGAAAAGCCCTGCGGGAACGGGATATTCTTTTGCGCATAGCCCCGGATCTGGTCAGGCCGGTTGCCTTCCATATCCCGGTTTATAAAACCAGTAATCGAGCCGCCTGGAAAATTTGGCTGGGGCTAAGCCTGTATGCGCTGTTAGGTGGGTTAAAACCCTTAAACCGTTTTAAGTGCGTGGCGGTCAAGGCTTCAGTTAATCAAGATGGTCTGAAAGCAGAAGGGCTTGTTGCCGCGTATCAATACTGGGATGCACAAACTGATGATGCTGCACTGACCCGGGCAGTGATGAATTCCGCACAGACGCTGGGAGCGGAATTGATTTGTCCGGCTGAAATAATCTCAGCCCGTTATTACGAGAATTCCTATCAACTTTGTTATAAAGATCCCTCGGGTGAAAAGCGGCTTCGTTGTCATGCTGTAGTGAATGCCTCTGGGCCCTGGGTCAATCAGGTGCTGGAAAAATTATTCCCTCAATCTCCTCGCTTAGAGGTGGATCTGGTGCAGGGATCTCATGTGTTATTAGATCGGCCTGCACCTTCGGCGATTTATTATGTCGAAGCAGCAACAGATAAACGCGCCGTGTTTGTGATGCCCTGGAAAGGCAGGACCCTGGTCGGTACCACGGAAACTTTTTTCCAGGGGCAACCTGATCAGGTAAGGCCGACTGAAAAAGAAATACAGTATCTGCGCTCAGTTTATGCCGATTATTTTCCCGGTGATCCGGCAAAGATGATTGATTCTTTTGCCGGTGTTCGAGTGTTACCGAAAACTGCAGGTCGTTTTTTTAACCGGCCTCGGGATACGATTGTGCATTTAAGCTCCCCCGGCCTGATAAGTTTGTATGGCGGTAAATTGACGGGGTACCGGGCCACGGCAAAACAGGTGATTGCCAAACTGCGACCGCAGTTGCCTGAACGTAAAATTAAGGCTGATACAGAAAAACTAATATTAAGTTAACTCCCTCTCCCCGTCGGGGAGAGGGGGGGGGGGTATTTTGTTATTCATTCCCGACTCGGCTTCTTTGCCAGTTTGCGTTG
>CAZNRP010000060.1:0-1826 GCA_964575555.1 uncultured Thiohalophilus sp.
ACATCGGAGTGCGCTGCCAGACGTGAAAGGTGGTTACGGCTATGAGAGCTGAGGTCACGAAAGTCACTGATTAGAAATACCAGACTGCCTGGCCGGGTGACCCGGTTGAGGCGAATCAGTGCCTGATCCAGGCTTGTTGCTTCCTGCGCGGTATCCACGGGCGTGGTGAGCTGGGGCTGGTGTTCCACTAACTGCTGTAAAAAATGCAGGGTGGCAGCCTTGCCCCGGCGGGGACGTAGCTCATAATGGCGGGTTTCCGAAAAAATCAGCCCACCCAGCCGATCCCCCTGAAAGGCGCAGGCCCAGCCGAGCAGTGCTGCAAGCTGGGCGGCGACCACAGATTTGAATACGCCCTGGGTGGCGAAGGCCATGGGCTGACGATAATCAACCCAGAGCAGCATGGGCCGTTCCCGCTCTTCGCGGAATATTTTGGTATGGGGTTTGCCGGTGCGCGCGGTCACCCGCCAGTCCATTGCGCGGATATCGTCGCCGGGCTGATAGGGACGAGCCTCGTCGAATTCCATTCCCCGCCCCTTGATGCGGGACAGGTACTGGCCACTCTGCGAGGAACGGATTTGCTGCCCGTGTAAATCCAGACTGCGGGCGGCCTGATTCAGGCGAATCAACTGTCGCTGGCTGACACAGGTAATGCCCTCGCCGGGGTGTTGGTTTACATCGGTGGTCATACTCAGGGAACGGCCACTCTGGCGATGAGCTGGTCGATAAAATAATCCTTGCTGATGCCTTCGGCCTCGGCCTCAAAATTCAGAATGATGCGATGGCGCAGCACATCATGTGCCATGCTTTGAATATCTTCCGGGCCGACAAAGTCACGGCCATCCAGCCAGGCATGGGCGCGGGCACAGCGATCCAGAGAAATACTGGCGCGGGGACTGGCACCGTATTCAACCCAGGCCGCCAGATCCTCCCCGTAAGGAGCAGGATTTCGGGTGGCCATTACCAGTTGAATAATATAATCCTCCAGCTGGGGTGACATGTGTATGCTGAGCGTTTCCTTACGAGCCTGAAAAAGCGTGTCCTGGGTGAGCAGGCTGGCAACGCTGTCGGTGACAGTTTGCAGGGCCTCGTTTCTTACCAGATGCAGGATTTGTTTTTCCTCTTCGGCATTGGGATAGTCGATAAAAACATGCAGTAGAAATCGATCCAGCTGGGCTTCCGGTAGCGGATAAGTGCCTTCCTGTTCGATGGGGTTTTGCGTGGCCATGACTAGAAACAAGGGGGGTAGCGGATAGGTAACTGAGCCCACGGTGATCTGTCTTTCTGCCATGGCTTCGAGCAGGGCGGATTGCACCTTGGCCGGGGCGCGGTTGATTTCATCCGCCAGCACCAGATTATGAAACAGTGGGCCCTGCTGAAATTGAAAGCTGCCATCCTGGGGGCGGAAGATCTCGGTGCCGGTCAGATCGGCGGGCAGAAGATCCGGGGTAAATTGTATACGGTGAAAATCACCTTCGATAAATTCACTCAGTGATTTGATTGCCCGAGTCTTGGCCAGACCCGGCGCACCTTCCACCAGCAAATGGCCATCAGCGAGTAGCGCAACCAGCAGTCGGTTAACCAGTTTATGCTGGCCGATGATCTGTTGCTGTATTGATAGTGTTAAGTCATTAAACGCGGCGTGTTGACTCAAGAAAGCCTCCATAAACAATTTATACGATAAAGGAAAAAACCAGCTCAGTAAGAGACCATAAATTTCTGAAATAGTTTTATCATTAGTGACCGGGGATGCGTAAAATTTTAGCTTCAGGTGATCATGATCATCTGAAGCCGAGCTAGCGTAGATTCCAACCAGACCAATCGGCCCC
>CAZNRP010000060.1:1926-18285 GCA_964575555.1 uncultured Thiohalophilus sp.
CAACCCAACCTACCTGTTTTTTATGCAAGCTTACAAACGGGACAGGCCGGATCTTTTTTCAATTTTAAACTGCGCCAGTCCATGCTCATGGCATCCAGTAATAACAGACGGCCATCGAGAACCTTACCCACCCCGGTGATCACTTTGATGACTTCGGTGGCCTGAATGCTGCCGATAATACCGACGACCGGTGCGAGTACGCCATTGTTACTGCAACGGGCATCCAGTTCACCCTCGTCTTTATACAGGCAATGATAACAGGGGCCGTTGCCATCATTTAAATATACTGATACCTGACCTTCCATGCGAATTGCGGCACCAGACACCAAGGGGGTATGGGTGTTAACACAGGCCTCGTTGACTGCAAAGCGGGTGGCAAAATTGTCACTGCCTTCAACTACCACATCCACCGGTTGAACCTGCTCTAGCAACTCATGAGCATTTAACTTTTTATTGATGCATGTGATTTTTATCTCAGGATTTAAGCGCAACAGATTGTCGCGGGCAGATTCGACTTTGGCCCGGCCAATGTCGGCTGTGCTGTGTACGATTTGGCGTTGCAGGTTACTGAGTTCGACCGTATCAAAATCAACCAGAATCAAATGGCCGACTCCGGCGGCGGCAAGGTACATGGATACCGGCGCACCGAGCCCTCCGAGGCCGATGAGCAGGACGCTTGCGTTGAGAAGTTTTTCCTGTCCGGCCACGTCAACGTTGGGCAGCATGATCTGGCGGCTATAGCGCAGCAGTTGTTCATCATTCATAGTGGGAGATTAACAAAATCAGCCCGTCAGGACACTTGAAACTGATGAAACCGAAGAAAAAATTTAACTGCGGGTATTAAGTGGCTATAAATAATCGCGCCAGTGACTCGGGCGTTGATCACGGCAGCCGTGGGTGTGTTTCTGGTAACGGTCGATGAAAATGTCGCGGGTGTTTTTATCCTGACAGCGGATGCAGCCGATGTTGGCGCATTCGGTAGTTTCGGTATAGTGATAGAGCGCACGTTTAAGACGCAGGATTAAACTATTATCAAGATGAAAGCCGACTTCGGTGAGCGTGTCTTCAATATCGGCCAGACAAAGAAAACGGAGATCATAATGGATGTTCAGTTGTAAAGGATGGATGATCTGCAGTGACAGCACACCATGAATATTTTCCAGCATCTGCCGAGCAGTCTCAGCCTGATTCTGATCCGGGTGAAGTTCACTGAAGAAGATTTCCCGTTTTTTTTCTGTTGCGGGTATTTTGGCTGGCATTTTTGTCGTCATCCCTTTGGCCCTATATATCTATCCTAACGGGAAAACCATATGAATCAAGTGTTAACTTATCAAAATCTTAACAAATATGAATATCTAGTTTTACTAATATGTTAATTGACTCGGGCGAGGGATGAATTAAGCACAGATAAAATGTTGGTAGGGTGGGCACGGTTTTTAGTGCCCACGCGTTGTTATTTTTTGGCATTAATTTAAATTGAAACAGAGTTTCGAATTCTCCGCGTGGGCACTAAAATCGTGCCCACCCTACAAAGGCTTCATTTTATTCAACCCAACCTACCGTTTAATTAATTATCCGTTCGCTGAGCAAGACTAACCCGGGGCTGTCCAGCGTAATCTTTGTGGCAGAGTATTGACTGGTAATGATATTGTTTTAACAGCTCAGCCATGGCGGCTTGTTGATGGTAGCCGTGTTCCATCATTAGCCAGCCGCCGGATTTTAGCTGAGCCCCGGCATGGATCAAAATATGCCGTAAATCATCTAGTCCTTCCGGGCCTGCCGCCAATGCAGTGATGGGTTCAAACTGCACATCCCCGACTGACAGATGCGGATCATCCTCTACAATATAAGGTGGGTTACTTAGAATCATATCGGCCTGAAAGTCCGGAGAAAATGCGGCCAGCCAGTTGGTGGCAAGGAAATGAATATTGCTGAGCCCATTACGCTGCGCATTTTGTTGGGCAATCTTCAATGCGCGGAATGATTGATCGCTGGCGATTAATTCACAGCCGGGACGTTCCCTGGCGATGGCCAGGGCAATCGCGCCACTGCCGGTGCCCAGATCCAGAATGCGCCAGTTTGCATCTTCAGGGATTTTAGCCAATGCCAGTTCCACCAGTAATTCAGTTTCCGGTCTTGGAATCAGCGTATCTGCTGTGACTTTGAGATTCAGTGACCAGAAATCACGTTGACCTAATATATAGGCCACTGGTTCCCCGGCTTGCCGACGTTGCACACAGGTTTCAAATGCCTGCCAGTGTGTCGCGCTGATTAATTTATCCGGCCAGGTTCGCAGCCAGGTGCGATCCTTGTCTAATACTGAAGCCAGCAATAATTCAGCCTCCAGTTTAATATCGTCGTCTTGCATCGGCGCTAAAATAGCAATGGCATGATGAATTGCATCGTCGATAGTCCGGCTCATAGCTAGTAATAATACCAGAGAAAGGCATGGACGATATTTTAATGATAGAGTAAATGTAGAGTCCAGGTGATGAAACCAAACTAACTATAAAAGGCAAATTAAGTTTTGAATTCAAAAAATAATTACTTTGACGGACAGATTATTCAGGCGGGTGCTGAGCAGGTTAAATTACCGGATGGTCGAAGCATGTTAATGGATGTGGTACGTCATCCCGGAGGCGCGGCCATTGTGGCGGTGAATGATCAACAACAGCTGTGCCTGTTACATCAGTATCGGGGAGTCATGGATGAATGGATATGGGAATTACCGGCGGGCAAAATTGATGATCAGGAACCACCCTTAGAAACAGCGCAGCGTGAACTAAGAGAAGAAGCGGGCTTGCTTGCAAATAACTGGCAGGAACTGGGTCTATCAATCAGTTCGCCCGGCGTATTCACCGAAAAAGTCTGGCTGTATCTCGCGCGTGATTTATCCGACTGTGGACAGCAACTGGAAGAACATGAAATTCTCAAACTTCATTGGGTTGATTTTAATGAAGCCATGGAACAGGCAAAGTCAGGCAAGATCAGTGATGCGAAAACAGTGATGGGCCTGTTTCGCGCAGCTGACATTATTTAAAACAGGCCGCTCCTCTCCCCAGCGGGGAGAGGGTTGGGGAGAGGGGAGGCAGCCTACAAAAGGAACCCTAATGAACAAAAGTCATTTTCAAACCCCGGATGAACTCTATAACTATATCCTCACGGCCTCACTGCGTGAACCCGAAGTATTAAAGGCTCTGCGAGAAGAAACCTCAAAAGATCCAGCGGCGATCATGCAAATCCCACCTGAGCAGGGCCAGTTCATGGCACTGTTATTGAAATTGATTTCAGCAAAGAAAACATTGGAGCTGGGAACGTTTACTGGCTACAGCGCATTGAGTGCCGCACTGGCCATGCCGGATGACAGTCTCACGATTAGCTGCGATATTAATGAAGACTGGACAAACCTGGCCAGGAAGTACTGGAAGCAGGCGGGGGTTGATAAAAAAATAGAATTGAGACTGGGCCCGGCACTGGATTCGCTGGATGGTTTAATTCATGAAGGCCAGTCAAATAGCTTTGATTTTGTTTTTATTGATGCGGATAAAACAAACTATGACGGCTACTATGAAAAATCACTGATACTGTTGCGCCCCGGTGGATTGATTGCCATTGATAATGTTTTTCTATTTGGTTCCGTGCTGGATTCAAAATTATTACGCGAAGATTTAAAAACAAAAATATCCGAAGCCGATATTCAGGCCATGCGTCGTCTTAATATAAAAATAAAACAGGATGAGCGCGTGGATATCAGCATGTTGCCGGTCGCCGATGGCCTGACGCTGGTGCGCAAACGTACAGTGTAGGTTCGATTTCAATCGAACAGGTGCGAGAGACGGTGTCAGGGAAGCTTCGAGTTTGTTCGGCTGAAGTCGAGCAAATTCCGCGTGGGCACAAAAATCGTGCCCACCTTACCCTTGTTTATTACTTCCACCACAACGTCAGGCTGGGGATATAGGTAAGCAGCAATAGCCAGATTAGCATCAGTAATAAAAAAGGCACGGCTGAGCGGAATAGGGTTAATACCGGTTTATTAAAACGCTGCGAGGCGATAAATAAATTTATTCCTACCGGGGGGGTCATGTAACCAATTTCCAGATTGGCGAGAAAAATAATTCCTAGATGTACAGGATCAACCTGATAGCGTGTGGCGAGTGGCAGGATAAGAGGAACCACCACCACGATAGCCGAGAAAATATCCATCATCGCGCCGACCACGAGTAAAAATAAATTCAATAGCAATAGAAACTGTAGCTGGCTGCTGATGTGTTGCTCCAGTAAAGCGAGCAACTTCATCGGTAACTGGGTATCGATTAATAAATTAGTCAGCCCCATTGCCACGCCGAGAATAATTAAAATGCTGCCGACCAGCGCGGCGGAGTCTTTCAATACACGGGGAATGTCCTGCCATAGATTTAACTTTTTATAAACGACAGTTTCTACAAATAGGGCATAGGCGGCAGTAAAAGCAGAGGCCTCGGTTACGGTAACAAAGCCGCCGAAGATGCCGGTAAGAATGGCCACCGGTAACATGATATCCCAAAGACTTTTGCGCACGGCGCTAAGCATGTCAGTTAATACAAACGGGTACTTGGGCACCTTTGATTTTTTTGCGGCTCCTAAACTATACACCGACAGAATCACTAACAGGATCATGCCGGGAACAACCCCGGCTAAAAACAGATCATCAATGTTGACGCCGGAGACTATTCCATACAATAAAATAGCAATGCTGGGAGGGAATAATAAGCCCAGTGAACCGGATGAGGTTAGCAGGCCAAGATTGAAACGCTCAGGATAATCGGCTTGTTTGAGCATGGGGTATAACAAACCACCAAGGGCAATAATGGTGACCCCGGAAGCGCCGGAGAAGGCAGTAAAAAAAGCACAGGAGATAATAGTGACCACGGCCAGACCACCGGGCATCCAGCCAAACAATGCGTTGAATAAGCGAATCAAACGCTGCGGACTGCCGCCGGCGGCCATGATCATGCCAGCAAAGGTAAACAGGGGGATAGCCATTAAATTGGGTTGTGTCGCTAGACGGTGAAGCTCGATGATCAGGATCACCGGATTCAGTTCGGCATTGATGCTGGCAAAAATGCCTCCCGCACCTAGCACCACAAACAGAGGCAGGCCGAGCAGCGCCAGCAATACCAGAATTGCAATGACGATGAAGCTCATATTTCGTTTACTTTATTCTGCTCGTTAAATGAATCGCTTTCCGCTTTTGAGCCTGGCAGACTCAGGAGTAAAAAGTGTAAGGCCAGCACACTAAAACCTATGGGAATAATGATGGCCATGACGGCGGCCAGACGTTCATTGACCGGCGCATACTGCCATTCATCTAGCCAGAAAAGACCGGAATACCAGGCGAGCGCAGCGCAGAGAATGGCAGACAGAGCCAGTATCGGACGTAACAGCATGGCCTGTTGTCTGGGCGAAAGCAGATGTGCGAGCACATCAATTTTAATATGCCGACTTTGTTCGGTGACCAGTCCTGCGCCGAAAAAAATTACGAATAAAACCAGATGTCGGGAAACCACCTCCAGCAACGGAAAGCCGGTTTCAAACACATTGCGGGCAATGATCTGGGTCAAGCTCAGTAACAGCAGCAGCATCAAACTGCTCGCTGCAACCACGGCTTCAAGTCGCAATAGTCCTCGTTTCAATGAATGCAGCATCAGGGTGTGCCGCTAAGTTTCCTTGCGCGAAAGTCTTCCAGCATTTTTCGGGTACGTTCAAAATATGGTTGTGGAATATAACCAGAGTTAGCCATGATTTTTGCCGCCTGATCACGCATGGCTAACATTTCCTTAAATTCTTTTTCATTCCAGTTCCACATGAATTTAATTCCGCTCTGTTTTAACAGGGCGATGCTTTTTTGGTTATCACGCCGTGCAATGCGATTAATATTTTCACCGGCAATCTTTCCGGTTCGTTTTAACAAAGCCTGTAAATCAGCCGGCAGTTTATCAAAAAAACGATTACTGACCACCAGGCTACCAATTGCATTGGTGAGCGGAACATTGCTCGCATATTTCAGTTTGGTATGCCACTGCAAGGCCAATGTGCCAAAGGGCGAATTATAGACGGTGTCGATGCTGCCATGTTTGGCCGAGAGCTGCATATAAACATCCATGATCGAAAGTGGAATGGGTGCGATGCCGGCGACTTTAACAAAGGCCTCGCCCATGGGATCCCCCTGCCATAACCAGATATGCCGGGTCTTTAATTCATCTAGTGAGCGAATGGGATATTTGGAAAAAAAGTGAATGAAGCCCAGCTCTGGCCAGCCCAGTAATTGAAAACCATGCTCGCTGAAACCTTTTTCAATTTCCGGCATGAGCTGATCACGCACATAATCAGATTCATCAACATTCTTAAACAGGAAGGGCATTTCCAGCACCCGTGCCGGTGAATAAATTCGACCAATGCCATAGCCGGTAAAAAATGCGCCGTGCAACTGGCGGCTGCGGATTTTACGTAGCACATCCGGTTCGTCTCCCATAATCCCACCGGGATAAATTTTAAATTTCAGTCGGCCCTGACTTTCTTTTTCAACCTCGGCGGCCCAGCGATCTATTTCTTTCATCCATGCCGTGTCCGGTGGAATCAGGGTGGCAAATTTAAACACCCATTGGTCTTTGGCAACGCTGTTAAAGGATAAGCACAGACATAAGCTCAATAAGCTATAACGAAAAAAATGGCGCAGCACTGAATGTGAATTAATTAAAACCATTCGCCTTCCCTCTTTAATAATTCCACGGCTTTTTGTTTGGCAATGGCATTAATTAGTCCCTGCTGCGGATATAAATCAGCGGGTGCATCAATAATATGTTGTAGATGTTTGTGGAATGCATCACGTTGAAAACGTTGGCGGTCAAGATATTGCGCCTGCAATAGATCTATCAGCAGGACTTTGTTTTCGGTATTGATTCGGGCTTGCCTAAAGTGTTTTTCTGAGCGGGCAAAGTCTCCGCCCATCATCGGTGATCGACCACCATAGTATGCGCCAAAGAAGATATGTGCACCACTTAGAAAGAAAGTATCATCCAGCTCTAATACCCGCTGCATTAACATGACCGCTTTGGGTAATTGGGCAAGGCTTTCGGCACTGTCACGATTCATATCGATCCATTTAGTCCAGTTGGAAGCTGTCCAGAATAGTGCCGGGACGGCATCCTCGTCTAGCTGTTGTAGTGCCTGCTGCAGAGCATCAAGTTGACCATTTAATTGTATCTCCGTTAGATCATGCTCAGCCAGTGCCTGTTTGCCATGTTTGAAGCCTCGATAATAAAGCTGAGATGCACGCTCACGATTTTCATCTTCGACAAAACCATAGCTAAAACCGTAATAGCCCTGCGCGGCATATTCATGTAATACACGATTTTCAGGGTCTTTAACCAGCATACCCTCGAGCATGCCCATATTGGCGGGAATGGCGGCTTTAGCCAGTTTCAGGTCGGTTTCCCGGTTCATGGCGACGATGCCGCCTTCGATCATGGGCAGGGAGGCGCGCACCGTAATTTTGCCCATCGAGCAGGCATTGAGCAGCGTCAACAGGAATGACAGGATAATTAATCTGGTTATTATGTCGTTCACTTTATCCCCTTATCACTTAGTTTTATTGTATGATGATGTCAAGCATATACTCATTTATGGAATAATAATAATGTGTTGCTCGTCTTTAATATTAATAAGAATGCGTGGCGGGATGTTGCGGTTAATTAGTGTTTTCTAAGTGGTGTGGATTTAGTGCGGAATGATCCGTTGTTTAAAAGCATCATATTAATATTTTGCAGGTCCGGTTATGAATGTTTGTCGTTTAAGTTTTAGCATTTTTTTGTTTTGTAGTTTCATTATTAACACGAATGCGGCAAGCGAAGATAATACATTATCATGGGCAGGCTGTGGTATTACCAAAAAAGCCTTTATGAAAGAACTGGCAAAGGCTTACAGCGATAAGACGGGTGTACACATTAATCTTGCTGGCGGCGGAGCAACACGCGGTATTCGTGATACCGTTTCCGGTAAGCTGGATATTGGTGGGACTTGCCGCATGTCCCTGCCCGGTACTGAAAAATCGGAACTCTATGCCACCCTGCATCCGGTTGCCTGGGATGCGCTGGCTATCATTGCCCACCCTTCAAACCCGGTTAATAATTTAACTATGGAACAGGTTAAGGCGATTTATACCGGCAAAATCACTAACTGGAAGCAACTGGGCGGTCGGGATGCAGAAATAAATTTATATATTCGTCGAGGCAAAATATCCGGTGTCGGTTATGCGATTCGCCAGTATATTTTCAAAGACAGCTACATGGAATTTAAAAGCTCACACATTTCCAAGTCGTCTGGACCTTTAGAAAAAGCCTGTGAAAAAGATTTTGATGCTATTGCCATAACGGGCATCAGTAGCGCGCGCAAACGACAGGTAAAGATACTTAAGTTTGATGGCAAGTCACCGTCATTTGAGAATGTTAAAAATGGTAGTTATGGTCTTTATCGGCCACTCTACCTTGTTACCAGTCCGCGTCCCTCAAAATTGGCTAAGGACTTTATTCACTTCGCCTCATCGAAAGATGGTCGGGATATTATTCGTAAAAATCAGACCGTGCCCTACCTCGATGCACCGCAGCTAATGTCAAAGATGCTGATTTACGGTTTTGATGTGAAATAAACTTCAATTGCAGATATTAATCTGTTGCATAAATATTTACATGTCTTGTATCCCCCACCCCCAGTCTCGTTCCCATGCTCTGCGTGGGAATGCATACGGTGGTGACAAGTGATGTGAGGTATGGGTTCCCACGGAGACCGTGGGAACCAGAAAACAGGTTCGAAGCCACTCCCCAGCCTTTTCCCTCGCCCCGGTTCGATTGAAATCGAATCTACATCCCTAATCAACCACTGACTCAGATGCAATGCGGTGGATACTCAAATCCGCTCCCTTATATTCTTCTTCCTGGCTTAAACGGATACCGACGCTGGATTTCAGTACGCCGTAAATAATAAAACCACCGGCCAGCGCAACGGCGATACCGAATAGTGTTCCTACCAGCTGCGCCATGAAGGTTACCCCACCCAGTCCACCCAGTGCAGTGGTACCAAATATGCCCGCTGCAATCCCACCCCAGGCCCCGCAAAGACCGTGCAGGGGCCAGACTCCGAGGACATCGTCCACTTTCCATTTGTTCTGACAAAGGGTAAAAGTCCAGACAAACAAGGCACCGGCCACGCCGCCGGTAATTAATGCGCCCAGTGGATGCATAATGTCCGAGCCGGCGCAGACGGCGACCAGCCCAGCTAGCGGGCCATTGTGAACAAAGCCGGGATCGTTGCGACCTGCGAGCAGGGCGGTGAGTACTCCGCCGACCATGGCCATGAGTGAATTCACCGCAACCAGCCCGCTTACCGCACCAATGGTTTGTGCCGACATCACGTTAAAGCCGAACCAGCCCACGGTCAGCACCCAGGCCCCAAGAGCCAGAAAAGGAATGCTCGACGGTGGATGGGCGGCGACAATCACGCCTTCCTTATTATATCGGCCATGACGATGACCGAGCAGAATCACTGCCCCTAGCGCGATCCAGCCACCCATGGCATGCACTACCACCGAGCCGGCAAAGTCATGGAATTCTGCGCCGAAGGTCGCTTCAATCCAGCTTTGAATGCCGAAATTACCGTTCCAGATGATGCCTTCAAAAAAAGGGTAGACCAGGGCAACGATAAGAAATGTGGCAATTAGCTGTGGGATAAAACTGGCGCGTTCCGCGATGCCGCCGGAAACAATGGCCGGGATGGCGGCGGCAAAGGTCAATAGAAAGAAGAACTTAACTAGCTCATAGCCGCTTTTTTCGCTAAGCACCTGAGCACTCTCAAAAAAGCCAAGGCCATAAGCTACCCAGTAGCCGATAAAGAAATAGGCAATGGTGGAGACGGCAAAATCGCTGATAATTTTAACCAGCGCATTTACCTGATTTTTCTTACGTACGGTTCCCACTTCAAGAAAAGCAAAGCCCGAGTGCATGGCCAGTACCATGATTGCCCCGAGTAGAATGAACAGCACATCGGCTGCCGTACTTGTATTTCCCATGAGAACCCCTGTAATGTCTTATTAGTGAACAATGCGGGGCGATCTGCACCAGAATAAATCAGTAAATCACCTGTTTTCCCCGGCATTCACTGGCTGCGCCCCGAAAGGGATCGATTATCCACCGAGAAAGTGAGTCTTGCAACATTTAGGGGCGTGTGGGTTCGATACTTATTTTTTACTTTTTTCGTCTTGTTTGGCTTCCGCCCAGGCGGCTTCCATTTCATTAAGGCTAGACTTTGCCAATCCATCTGCCCCCTTTAAACTATCTTCAACATGGGCAAAACGTGATTCAAATCGCCGGTTGCCGGTGCGCAGAGCTGTTTCAGGATCAACCCCCACATGTCGTGCCAGATTTACCACGGCAAACAATAAATCCCCCACTTCATGTTGCATGCGATACATTGCGACCGGCTTCACCAACTCCGCTTCCACTTCCGTAATTTCCTCCTGAATTTTATCCAGCACGCCCTGAACATCGGGCCAGTCAAAGCCGACCCGTGCGGCACGCTTCTGTAATTTCAAGGAGCGGGTCAGTGCTGGCAAAGCATGGCTCACGCCATCCAGTATCCGGTTTTTTCCAGTTGTGGATTTTTCCGCTCGCTCACGCACCTTGTGCTGCTCCCAGGCCTCGGTTTGTTTGGCAACTGAGTTGACTTGCTCATCGGCAAAGACATGGGGATGACGGCGGATTAGTTTGTCACAGATATTGCGACAGATCTGCTCAAAATCAAAAGTTGCCTCTTCTTCGGCTATACGCGCATAAAACACCACCTGAAACAGCAGATCACCCAGCTCATCGGCAAGCTCGTGTGGGCGGCCATTTTCAACGGCTTCGGCTACCTCATAGGCTTCTTCAAGCGTATGTGGAATCAAGCTGGCAAAGGTTTGTTGCTGATCCCAGGGACAGCCCGATTCAGGATCACGCAGGCGTTGCATGATCTGTAGCAATTCATCGATTGGAGAAGACATACGTACTCCGGAAAATAAGAAACCTGCGGCAACATACCGCAGCCGGAATGTTATTTCAAAGTTGGGGCGGAGCTTAAAAATCGAAGGACTTAATTTTTGCGGATTTAATTCCCCTACTGCGTGCAAAAAACAGTAGGTTGGGCTTCATTTTATTCAGCCCAACCTACATAAACCCGGAAGATACTCGGGAGGCCTAATGCCGCTTAATCAGGATACGCGCGTGGCAGGATGGCTTCCAATGCATCGGTGAACAGGGGCCCGGCTTTTTTGGACACGGTTTCGATAATACTGTCATCAACATTAAGGATGTTCCAGGCTTCTTCTTCAATAGGCTGGATCATAGTTTCAATATCCACATCCAGACCCTCTTCAGCCATGCCGGTGACGCTATTAGCCAGATGCACTATGGCCGCATCCATCAGGCTTTCTTTGGCATCCGCAGGGCGGTGATGAAATTGCACGGCATCACATAAGGTGGGTGGCATTTTCCATTCTCGTAATAATGCGCCACCGACATCGGAATGATCAAAACCTAATACATCCTGTTCAATTTCAAAATCAAAGCGTTGCTCGGCGGCAACGCGTTCTTTTATTATTTTCATTTCGTCGGGAAGGCGATGGGCAATAATTAACTTGCCGATATCATGCAATAAACCGGCAACAAATAAACGCTCGCTGTGCAGCACCTTGCATTCTTCGGCAACCAGCTGTGCGACCACCCCGCAGTAAACACTGTGTCGCCAGAAGTGCACTCGGTTGAGTACTTCGGTAGGTATTTTGGAAAACGTTTCGACTGCCGATGCCGCAAGCACCAGTCCGCGTAACTCTCGCAGACCAATCACGGTTACCGCCCGGGACACGGTTTCAATTTTAGAGGGAAAGCCATAGAAAGAACTATTGACGATTTTCAATAGCCGCGCTGTGAGGCCGGTATCACGGCTGATTACTTCCCCCAGCTCTTTAGCTGAGGTGGCGGGGTCCTCCATCATTTCATTTACTCGTAAACATACTTCAGGCAGGGAAACGAGCCTGATTACACCGGTTACTAAATCTTGTGGAGTCATAGAAATAAAGGTTCACACTGAATGCTAAAGATAGTTTATATAGCGACTATCCGGGGTGCTGGCTTTAGGGTTTTTCCGGTAAAAATCCAAACCAGTAGACAAAATTACGGCCTGATGAAGGTTCAATTTTATGCTGCCAATAGCGAACACCTGTAGGCACGGCTTCAGCCGTATACTGTCGCGTGAAAATCAACCCACTTTCGGTGGATTGTTTATTTTCTGTCAGGCACTTCGGCTAATGTTCACTCCACCACATCAGCAACAATCGAGTGTAATAATTTTTCCACCGTTTGAAGTGACTGTTTTGATGCGGCACTGCCCACCAACTGGGGATGCCGATAGGCAAGATAGACCCGGTTTTTCTCGCCGGGCAGGGTGTAGACTGAAATGATGTAGGGGCAAAAGACAATATTATGAGGATCAGTTTCCATCATCTTGCGTGAGATTACCGAGCTGCAGAATTCCAGTGATTCGGCCTCAACAAATATCTGTTTGCCCGCGCCGACATCCTTGCGCGTGCGCGCCAGCATATTGCCGATATGGGAAACATTATTAATGATCATCCCGCGCTCGGTAATCGCCAGCTCCAGATCCACGCGAACATCCTCAAAACTCCCTTCAACCGTCACCAGTTGCATATAGCCGTCCCGCCCGGACTGCGCCTGCAAGGTCGAGGTCGATATGCCCAGAAGAACACAAAAAATGAAATAGCGCACATTTAACTCCTTGAAATTATGTCAGAATTCACAGTAACACTAATGTTAGTGGATGGTATGCCGATAAATTCAAATAACTCAACATATTCGAGAATATCATAATGAGTGACGAAGTGGTTAAACCCAGAATACTCGCCGTTGATGACTCTCGGGTCATGCGGAAAGCCATGAGCAAGGTGCTCGGCAAAGAGTATGACATCGTGGAAGCAGGGGATGGCGAGGACGCCTGGACTATTTTAACCAACGACCCTGATATCCAGATTGTATTTTCTGACTTGTCCATGCCCTATCTGGATGGTTTCGGTTTGCTGCAGCGTATGAGGGATTCCGACGACACCCGCTTTCAGGATATGCCCGTCGTCATTATCACCGGCAAGGACGACGATGAGGAGACCAAAGAAAAAGCACTGAACATGGGGGCCAGCGATTTCATCACCAAGCCCTTTGATTCAATTCAGCTCAAAGCACGCGCCAAAGCCCACGTCACCTTTAAACAGACCAGTAGCAAGCTCGATGAAACTGCCAGCAAACTCGAGCAGCAGGCTACCATTGATGAACTCACTGGACTCGGCGGTCGCCGTTATTTTTGGAAGGCCGGAGAAGAGTCACTGTCCTATATCCACCGGCACAGCGGTCAGTTAATTATCCTGCGTATGGATATTGATGACTTCAATACGATTTTTATCGCCAATGGTAAATACTTTGCCGATAAGATTTTACGGCAAACCGGTACCGTGCTCTCACAACTAGTACGCAAAGAAGATATGGTTGCCCGCATTGGTTTGGCCAAGTTTGTCATGCTGCTGCGGGATACGGATATAAACAACGCGACACAACTGGGTAATCGCCTGTGCGAAAAAATCAATGCGGTTAATTTTGAAAGCGGTCGGCACACGCTTAACATCACTGTCAGTATTGGCATGCTTGAGCCGGTTATTAATGCAGATTCAACTATCGAAAATCTGGTAGCCGAAACAGAAGCCTATCTAAAAAAAGCCGTTGAAGCGGGTGGCAATCAGGTTGTTATTAAATCTTTACGCAAAGACTATACACGCACCAACATTGATATCAGCACTGCACTGAGACTGATAGAAGAAGGCAATGCTGAATATCTTGAAAAGCAGATACTCCCCCTGACCCGACAGCTCTATCCCCTACTGGCCTTTTTGGCAAGCCATGCGGAAAGTGAGTTAAGCGAACCACTACAACAGTTACAACAACTGCTAGGTCGTTATGAAGAAATCATTGCCCATTCGGACAAAGTGCAGGCCAGTTAATTGCTATCTGAGTCTTTGGTGGGTTAATTTCCCACCGCTTGTCGGCAGATCATTTACTATCATTTTTTGTAGAAGGTGGTGCTTACCTGTGGTCGAATGAAGAATTAAAACGCTGACTAAACTCGCAGGAACTTACCTTTGCCCACACTCGCTGGGGCATGATTGGACAACTGGAAATGGAGGCTGACCATCTCCCGGTTAATGAACATAGTTTAAACTGGATAGCCAAAAAACAGGGCGCAAATCATCTGATCTTAAAGCCCTTGAAATCAGCGTCAAAAACAAATTACTAAATGCCCGTGCCCCTCGCAATCACGCCCGAGATCATAAACTCCTCGCCGTCTGGAATGGCCTGATGCTCAGCGCACTGATCGATGCCAGCAGGCAACTAAAAGAACCCCGCTATCAACAGGCCGCAACAGCAACAAGCCCGGCAAGCACTCGGCTACAGCTATTCAAATGTATTAGAACAACCCGTCTGGTATGCCAGCCAACTGGCCGCGTTGTTAGCCTGTTCTGAATACACAACGGATTAACAGGAGAGCTATACGGGTATCGTGTAGAGGAATAGCGGAGGCAGTGACAAATGATAATTATTCATGTTAATGTTTATCAGCGAAGATTATTAGAAATATTTAATCAAAGATCACTGCTGCCCGTTAACCCCCTCTCCGCATTGGGGCTGGGGAGAGGGGAATAAACTCTCCCTCTTCCTTGCCTCCTGCTAATGAGGGGAGAATAAATGGTATTGATATTAGGCTCATCTAATTTCAAGTCTTCAATGACTTCGATCAAGCTAAGTACCGGCATGATCAGATATATATTAAGCATTGAGACTATCTTAACGGAACAACAGTAATCACAGATATGTTTTTCAACCAACAGAGAACCCAGGGAGTAATGATGTCCTATACCCCAGAAAATTTGGCCGAGTTAAATGTATTAATGCTTTATGATCTTTCTACTAATCAGGAAGGAATAAAGATACACAAAACGGCTGACCCCACCATGATTGTGGCTGCACAAAGCCTGTATGATAAAGGCATTATCACACTAGAAGATGGTGGCTATCTAACTACTCTTGGCCATGAAGCCGCCGAACATGCCCAGTCTCTCTTTACCATGCTTGAAGCTCATATTGAGGCGTAAAGAAATCAGGGGGGAGATATTTGAAGTAATTAATATACTGAACAGATTATTTATCAAATATACTGCCCCCATTTCTGTTATGCCAGAAGTCCTACCATTCATCTGCACCTCCCCCCCCGTTCGTCCTGAGCCTGTCGAAGGAAGCCCATCGATAAAAAGGAAAAACGTTCGTCCTGAGCCCTTCGGCTCAGCTCAGGATAGGCCTGTCGAAGGAAGCTAGTCAAAGGCAGTTCATCGAAGGGACATCCTGAAATTCTGACTCCATTTCCTGAGGATGCCGTGGGATTACCCATTCCCCACACCCAAATACCGTGTTAATTTTGACCCATAATAACTATCTGATAAATAGCAAAAATGCCGCACCTGGCTTCTGTCTTCAAAAGAAAATGTCGTAAATAAAATGAGTCCTGACCAAAGCAGAGCCAACAGTACAAAAGGGAGGTTTAGGGAATACCTGAATAAAACAAGGCATGTTATCTGAACAGACATTATTCCAAACTATTGAACGAAAATCGTGGTCTGTCCCCTATAACAGGCATCTTGACATTTACCAAAATGTAAATACAATGTATTTATGGTTAAGTTCGAATGGGATTCATCCAAAGCTGCATCAAATAAGCGAAAACATGGTGTTACGTTTGAGGAAGCTCAATCAGTATTCTATGATGACTTCGCCATCCAGTTCTTCGATGATGAAAATTCTGAGCTAGAAGACAGGTTTCTCATACTAGGTCACAGTAACCAATCCAGGATCTTGCTTATTTGCCACTGCGAAAAAGAGTCAGGCAATCTCATTCGAATCATATCAGCACGTAAAGCAACAGCAAAAGAACGCAAGCTCTATAAAGGTGAAGCATAATGAAAAAAGAATATGATTTATCTAAAATGAAGTCACGTAAAAATCCCTATGCCTCAAAACTAAAGAAGCCTGTAACAATGCGGCTAGGTGAGGATGTTATCAATTATTTTAAGAACATGGCTGAAGACTCAGGCGTGCCCTATCAAAGCTTAATTAATTTATATCTTCGTGACTGTATTTCACAGCATCGAAAAGTTGATATATCGTGGAATCAAAAGCCCTAACA
>CAZNRP010000061.1:0-17910 GCA_964575555.1 uncultured Thiohalophilus sp.
AGAATTGGGATGAGGGGATAAAATATATGCGAATACTTATGCAACGATTAATACCACAACCATGCCTACCTGTGCTCACAGCAAGCAGCGAGAAATCCATTCCAGCTACTTATTCTTATGCATGCATAAGAATAGTTAATAAGCGTGTAAATTTAGAAGCACGCTGACGCAAATTCCGATAAAATACGCGGTTTGCGGCATGAGCGTCGCAACACGATCCGGTACAGCAAAGACTGACACCGGCAACAGAATTCTCAGGGAAATCGCGCTAGCGCATTTTTCAGAATCCAGATTTTATTTATTAAAACTTTGTTTACTAAAAATTAAGGAGACATTCATGTCTGCAAAACATCCTGTGATTGCAGTTACTGGCTCATCCGGTGCCGGTACCACCACTGTAAAAAATGCGTTTGAACATATTTTCTTCCGCGAGCAAATCAACCCGCTGATTATTGAAGGCGATAGTTACCACCGCTATGACCGTGCAGAAATGAAAGTTGCAATCGATAAATTTACCAAAGAAGGCAAACAGCTGAGCCACTTCGGCCCCGAAGCCAATCACTTTGATCTGCTTGCCGATACCTTCAAAGCCTATGGTGACACGGGTAAATGTAAGCGCCGCTACTATCTTCACAGCGAGGAAGAAGCCGCCCCTTATAATCAGAAGCCCGGTGAATTCACGGCCTGGGAAGAAATTGACTACGATACTGACGTGCTCTTTTATGAAGGTCTGCATGGCGGTGTCGTTGATGGTGATGTTGACGTTTCCGCCCATACCGATTTACTGGTCGGCGTTGTGCCGCTGGTTAACCTTGAATGGATTCAGAAAATTCATCGTGATAATGCCCAGCGTGGTTATTCAGCAGAAGCCATTGTCGATACCATCCTCCGCCGCATGGATGACTACGTACACTTCATCACCCCGCAATTCTCCTGCACCGACATTAATTTCCAGCGTGTGCCGACCGTGGATACTTCCAACCCCTTTATCGCCCGTGATATTCCCACGCCAGATGAAAGCTTTATTGTCATTCGCTTCCGTGATCCCAAGGGCGTGGATTTTCCCTATCTGTTAAACATGATTCCAAACTCCTTCATGTCACGCCGTAACACGCTCGTAGTTCCCGGCGGTAAGATGGGCTTTGCGATGGAACTGATCCTGAGTCCCCGCATTCATGAACTCATTGAAGCCAAGCGTAAAGCTTGATCCCTGGCAGGTCATTTCAATAGCGGAATGGCCTGCTACTAATAACATAATCCGCAGACGAATCACGTTATTTGTTTGCGGATTTTTATTTTAAGAGAACTTTGCACGATGTAGATTTTTCGTTATAGCAAGGCAAAAATGGTCGAAAAAGCGCAGTTTACACGTAGTAAATGAGCACCACAGGCATTTCCTTCGGTCACATTTTGAGACCCTTTTTAACGCCGCTATAGCGGAAAAGATGCTTTGTGCAAAGCTCTCTTTAAGCCTATGACACATACAAACTCATTCAAGCTTGGCCACAGCAACAAATCGACCTGGCAGGAAGCCATTGACGACTGCCTGCAACAAACAGGAGCCATGGCGGATAGCAATCTCGCCTTTGTTTACGTGACCGATGGCTATGCTAAAGATCTTGGCAATATTCTTCGCAGCCTGAAACAAAAAACCACGATTAAACACTGGGTCGGCAGCGTCGGTGCAGCAATCAACTGCACCAACACCGAATATTACGAACAACCGGCCATAGTCATGATGCTGGCCGATTTTCCCGAGAGCAGCATTAATCTGTTTAACCATGCGGAAGATACCCATCATCTTGCCAACGATAAGCCGGATGATTTAATGGCCGGTGTGCGTATCGCTCTGGTTCATGGTGATCCACGTAATGGTCAGATTCCACAGGTACTGGAATCCTTAACGGAAAGCCTGTGCAACGGCTATCTAATAGGTGGCATCACCTCATCGGAAAGCCAGCTTTTTTTCCAAATTGCTGACGACATTACCGAGGGTCAGGTCTCCGGTGTCATCTTTAACGATGACATTCCTATTGCAACCGGTTTGACGCAGGGCTGCACACCTATCGGCGAAATCCACATGCTTACGGACTGCGACAGCCACATGGCTATCAGCATTGATAATAGACCGGCGCTGGATGTGTTTAAAGAAGAAATCGGAGAGGTGCTGGCCAAAGATATTAATCGTGCAGCCGGTTACATTTTTGCCGCCTTCCCGGTCCGTGGCAGCGACATGGCCGATTACATGGTGCGCAATATTATCGGCATCGATCCGAAAAATAATATGCTGGCAATCGGTGAGCAAATGAAAGCCGAAACCCCGATCATGTTCTGTCGTCGCGATGGTCGTGCCGCTGTGCGTGACATGCAACGCATGCTCGATGAATTGAAAAAACGCATCGGCACAGCAACGCCGCGCGGCGGCATTTATATTTCCTGCATGGGACGTGGCCGTCACCTGTTTGGCGACAATGCGCGGGAGATGAAAATGATCAGTGAGGTGTTCGGTGAGATCCCCATCGTAGGCTTTTATGCCAATGGTGAAATTGCCGGACAGCGTCTGTATGGCTATACCGGCGTGCTGACTTTATTTTTATAAGTGCCTCCACAGCCCCGTAGGTTAGGCAAAGCAACGCGAAGCCCAACAGAATGCCGCACATTGTTGGGCTTCATGAAAACCATTCAGCCCAACCTACAGTACTTTTTTCGAATACTATCTAATTTGGCTTCCAGAAATACACAGGAGCATGGAACGATCTGTAACGACGGCTCCCTTCCCCCGGAGGAGAGAGGGAGTTAGGCGGTGGCAACCCCACAAAATTAAAGTAAAGATCAATGATTTATACATTTTATAAAAAAATAATGGAGATTACTATGCGTTGCCTATTCTGCAACATTACCTCGGGTGATATTAAGACGGACATTCTTTTTGAAAATGAATATGTTGTGGCATTTCGTGATATCCACCCACAAGCCCCCCAACATATTCTTATTATTCCACGCCAGCATATTGCCACTTTGAATGATCTGAATACCGAGAATAGTCACCTACCCGGAGAAATGATGCTGGCCGCAAAGACGCTGGCTGCCGATCTGGGCTTTGCTGAAGCGGGTTATCGAACCTTAATGAATTGCAATGCAGATGGTGGGCAAACGGTTTTTCACATTCATTTGCATCTATTAGCCGGGCGGCCTATGCGCTGGCCACCCGGCTGAGGATAAAAATATCAGCCACCGTCATTCCAGCAAGGCTCTCCTGAGCAACGCCGAAGAGCTTCCTTCGACAAGCTCAGGACGAACGGTTATTCTTAATAACGGGTATTTACAACGCTTATCTAGCTGTCAACAATCAAGTCCCGCGCCATCACCTGCACACCACCGCTCAGCACCGTAGCTGTGAATCCATTTTGTACCAGTAGAAAAGCGGCTGCTGAGCTGCGATGTCCGGTGCGACAATAACAGATATAAGGCTGTTCTTTATCCAGCTCTTCGATTCGCAAACGCAATTCATGCAAGGGAATATTGATCGCATCAGGCAGGTGACTGTGATTGAATTCTTTTGCATGGCGGATATCCAGCCAGTGAGCCCCCTCGGCTATTTTCGCGCGTGCTTCAGAGGGGACGATACGATTCAGCATGGGTTCTTTAAGCATGTCATCAAAGTCGCGTTTATCTAGCCGCATCACCACCCCGTCTTCCAGCATCGTGACCGAGGCGTTGCGTTGACTGCCGGACAAGAGTGCTTCTTCACCAAAGCTACGACCAGGCATTAAGGTGGCTAACTCTACCGTGCGCGTCACCTGCGCCTTGCCATCCACCAGTACATAGTAATATTCACCCACATCACCTTGCTTAACGACACACTCCCCCTGCTTCACCTCATGCGCTTCCATTTTCTCCAGCAAGTATTTAATGTTGGCCGGCGGCATTGATTTGAATGCCATAATATGGCTCATTTTACGAATCCAGGCACGATCATCTGTTACTGCTACAGGAGCCTCAACCACATGGGGCTCATCCTTTTGTTCACTCCCGGCTTTCTTGTCAATATGATTACTATCGGGCAGCTCATCTTCCTTTTCTCGCTGTTTTACAGGTATCACCGTTTTTTCCTCACCCATTTTTTTTTCACTTATAACCGGCTCGACGATATCATTTTCATCATTGTGACCGGCCTGTTCCCGAATTTTCCCTTCATTTTCCAGCTCGACTGAAATCCCGACCTGATCCCACATCATCATATAATCCAGGATGCTGTTATCAATCCGCAGTACTTTAACCGGGGTAATGCAAAGACCACTGGACTGTCGAGGCTGACTGTCATCAAGGGGATGGCGGGCAAGATCATCCGCATGCCGGACAATGCTATCAATGCGACCATCGGATGAACTTAGCTGCACATCACCCGAAAGCAGATACATGGTCTGATTTTCAATGTCGCCCTCACGAAATAAGCTTGCTCCCATGGAAAATTTTTCGGTATACACCAGGCTTAATAATTCATCCAGCCGCGCATCCGAAAGCTCACCAAGAGGCTCAAAACATTTTAAGTGTTGGCGTTGAAGTTTTTCATTTTGAGTCATATTTCTCTCTCGCCCAAGGCAAAATTGATACAAATGGAGACAGGTGCTAAAGTTTATTAATAGTTGACCGTTAAATCCATATGAAATGGTCTGTATCTGAACGGGTATGTGTTTTTGCAAACTCACGCACAGTATTGCGATACTCTGTTTGTGGATATAAAACACCACTGTCAGTTAGACAATTATGTATTAATCGTTGCATTACTTTAAAAAAATAACCTGAATTTGCCAGTCATTCGTACCAGGGACAGGCGTGGAAATATCGTCGTCAATGCAGGTTCAGGATCTAAAAAAATGGATCTTATGTCATGAACACACATAAAGTTTTTCATACCGTACTCGACTATCTTGCCATTGAAACCCAATCTGGCAAAAGGGAACCGGCTGATTATCACTGTGCCAAAGCCCTATTATTAAAAGATGATCAGGGATTTATAGTTGCTATCTTCCCTCTTAGCAATCAGCTTAATCTTCCCGCCTTAAAAACATCCCTGCACAGAGACGAACTTCGCCTTCTCAGCAACGAGGATCTCGATGCCTTGAACAGCTATTTTCAGCAGCAGGCTCCTAATCCAGCGAGCAAGGGATTCAAGTTTATATTCGATGAAACTTTATCCGAAAACGGGCATATTAGTGTCAGTATTGAATCGGGAACGGAATATCTGCAGCTGCCGGCCATTAACTCAGCTTCATTATCCCGCCATGCCCTGTTCGGTTGCAAAATTTCTGGCCCTCAGAAAAAAGAAACACCACCCCCGCCGGTTAAGCGGGCAGACGGCACACCCAAACTGGATATTCGTGAACAGCTGAAAAATATCGACAGCCTGCCGGTCATGCCCGACATGGCCCTACAGATCATGGAGTTAAGAAATAATCCTGATGCCAATATCGACCAACTGGTCGATCTGGTTTCTCTGGATGCCGCGCTCTCCGCCCAGGTATTGCGCTACGCCAACTCCGCGCTATTTGCCCAGCGCAGCAAGGTGAAAACCCTGAATGATGCTATTTTTAGAGTGCTGGGCTACGAAAATGTCCTGCATATGGCACTCGGTAGTGCCATGGCCAAAAGCTTCAAACTGCCTGAAAACGGTCCACTGGGTGCTGATACATACTGGCAAAGTGCCACTTACAGCGCCTCACTGGTACAAAGACTATCACGCGAACTGGACAAGTCGCTGGGCGTAAAGCCCGGCCTGGCCTATCTCTGTGGCCTCATGCACAATATCGGTTATCTGGTTCTTGGCTGTTTATTTCCAAGTGAATACTTCTGGTTCAACAAAGTTCTGAGCGCAAAGAAAGACACTCCGGTTATCCAGATTGAACAACGTCTGCTGGGTATTACCCACACTGAACTGGGTAAACAATTAATGCAGTTCTGGCAGATGCCTGAAGAAATCAGCGCGGTGATCGCGCACCACCACCAAGTTGATTACGCAGGCGAAAATGAAAACTATGTCCGCCTGGTGATGCTTGCCGATCAAATTCTTAAAGGACACAATATGTCCGATGCTGATACCGATGAAGTCTCTGAAAGCCTGTGTAGCCAGCTGGGACTCAGCGATGAGAATGTCTATGAAGCAATGGATGAGGTCTTACAGTGTGGAGAGGAACTCGATGGCATGGTTAAAAACATGACCGCCTGATGCCTGCAGCAATAATTGGTAACTATTAATCGTTCCCGCATGAGCTTAACGGGGATCCAAAGGCATGAGTCGTTACCAATTAAGTATGTGTTACAAATTTATGTGTTACAAATTTCTGTAGCCACTCTGCTGCAAATAGAAAGGGCATTATTTTATTGTAGGTACGACTTCAGTCGTACAAGCCCGAAGCTCTCCTCCGTCGTTTCACTCGCCCCGTTCGATTGAAATCGAACCTGCCAGCACCCCTACCCTGCCACAAATGAATTAGTTAAACCCGTAAACCGCCCAGGCGTTTCATGGCCTGCTGGCGATGCCAGAGCATACCGCTGGTAAATGCCGCCGCAACCAGTAACAGGCCTGCCAGGCTTATCCACCACCAGAAACGATTGTTGATATTCTCCTGCTGCAAATAGTCAGTACGCGCCTTCTCAAGCTGCCAGCGACTACGATCTTTCTTCAAACTGTCAATTTGCTCATTCAGTGCCAGATTTGCAGTTTCCAGTATTTTAGTCGTCTCCTCCTGCTCCTGTATCTGCTGTTTCAGATCCTGATTGCGTACTTTCATTTTCTCAATACGCATCATGGCGGGAGCCTGCTCACTCACATAGATATCTTTAATCCAGCCCACCGCATTATCTTTAGTGCGTATTTTCAGGTAACCCGGCTGCTGATCCAACACTTCCAGTCTCATTCCCGTCACCACCACGCTAAAAGGGGCAATCTGATTACTCGGTTCAGAGCGAACGCCAACGCGCAGATTGTCATTCACATAAATCATTCTGGCCTGTGCCGCTGAACTGAGTATCAATGAACTCATACATAAGCCGGTAAATATAATCCGGAAAAACATCTTCATAATACATCACCGTAGAGGATACTAAGGTTCTATCGGCCAAACTCTCTCCAGCCTTTAACCTCATTTTTACGACAACTAAAAAATGAAGATCAGCCGCACCCATTAAAGCCGGGTACATAAGAATATCCTTATTGAAAATTTCAATTTTAATAAGTAAGCCCGGTTATTTGCTGCACACTGTAATAAAATATTTAACCGCTATTAGGCAAAAGGGCTGGATAATCCTACAAAAATAGATATATACTCGCCATCAGTTAACGGGGAAGACATAATTTTTTAAGCAAATCTACTCAACTAATTCTCAGGAGCCCTATCAATGGCCATTAAGAAAAAAGCCAAAAAGAAAACTGCAAAGAAAAAAGTTGTGGCCATTAAAAAGCCTACAATCAAGTCAATTAAAGAACCTTTCACTAAGACCATGCTCTTCACCACCATCGCTGAACGCACTGAATTGAAGAAAAAAGATGTGGTTGCTGTTTTTGATGAACTGTCCAGTATTATTAATGGTCACATCAAACGTAATGCCGCCGGTGTCTTCACTGTACCCGGTTTAATGAAGGTCAAGGTTGTCCGTAAACCGGCAACACGCGCTCGTAAGGGTATTAACCCCTTCACCGGTGAACCTACGATTTTCAAAGCCAAACCTGCCCGCAATATTGTTAAAGTTCAGCCTCTCAAGGCACTGAAAGATATGGCACTCTAAGGTTGCCCCGCCCCGGCCGGAAGCTCTTTTCGGCCGGAGTGTTCCTTCTCCATTTTCAAATCATTCACAACTGACAGACGTAAAAAAACCCGATTTTCAGACCGGGTTCTTTTTACTGTGTTTAAACAGTTTACCTTTAGATAATCACTCGAACATTATCGGGCTACCATATTTAAGCGTTTAGAACTTAACATGTACGCCAAAAAAAGCCCCATTGTCGATGCTAATTGTACCCACACCAGTTGCTTTAATGTCTGCTTCAACCTTCTGATATCCCAGTAATACCGTCGCCTGAGGTGAAACTTCAAAAATCAGACTCGCACCATAATCTAGCAGGCCATCAGCATCACCAAAGGAAACCACGCCCGGTGCAATCATGAAAAAAGCGCCCATACCAAAGCCACCCCAGGCTTCCGGTAACATGAGCACATCGCCTCCGAGTCCTACAGCGTAAACAGTATAATCCTGTGCCTTACCACCATAGAGCCGACCGCCAATGGAGACAATAATCGGGGCCTCTACACTTTCACCCCGGACAAAAGCACCCACGTCCAGTAAATAGCTATTTTTGGAATCCGAGTTATCGGTATATAGAAATCCTATGCTGCTCTCCAGATTTCCGAATGACTGCCCCAGACCACTCATATTATAACGAAAACGGGCACTATCATTACTCAGTTGTGCCGTCATAGAATCGGCAATTGCCGATGAACTCATTATTACCATCACTAAAAATGAAAACAATCTTAGACGCATATTTCCCCGGACTCCCAGAACAAGATGATTAAAAGCACGCTTCCAGTTGATAATTGAAATGACGTCGATAATTAAAGTGACGATGGCTCAAAAGCCACTAACTGAAACCTGCCGGTTTAAGGCTTAATAGTAGCTTTAATTCAGCTATAATCATAGTACAGTCACCACAACTACACTACCGGAGCCCTGATTTCAATAGCGGGGTTCTCTATCAATAATATTTTCTATTTCCTCAACGATTTCATCCAGATCATCTTCTGAAGCCTGATGCCATTCAGGCTGCGTAGTCTGTGCATGGCGATTGTAGGCCACCAGATCGAGCCGATCCCGTACTTGGGGGTTGTCCTGAATAAAACGAAGGAACGGCTGACAATCCACCTGCAATACTTCAACCTGTGACAACGCCGTAACCGTCGCGGCTCGTGGTGCACCGGTTAATACCGACCACTCACCAAAATACTCACCCTGTCGCAGCAGGGCAATATTCAATATTTCCCCATTAATTTCCCGACTCACGCTAGCTGAACCGGCAATAATAAGATACAGCGAATCACCACTATCATGTTCTCTGACAATTTCAGTGTTGACTGAAAAGCTGCTTAAAATCGCATTATCTGCCAGAATCTGCAGGTTTTTAGCCGGTAAATACCGGAACAGTGAAACAGCACGCAATGCCGTTTCAATAATGCGATGATGATAACGTTGCAAAACCGCATCACGCAGCAATGAACGATCATTTATCAGTTTTTCCAGCACATCACCGGATAATTCCAACATCACCGACGGCCGCATCACCGTCACCGTAGAAATTCGGGGCAGCTTGAACAAAGCCGAGATTTCACCAAATATCTCCCCCCGAAACAGATTAGCCAGCACCACTTTGTCACGCCCCCGGCCTTCGCTGACTTCGACTTCACCAATCACCAGAATATAAACACGACCATCAAATTTATTCTGCTCACAGATGATTTCACCCGCTCTAGCACTTCGTACCACCCCATGATCCAGCAAATAGCGTTTTTCATCTGCACTCAACAATTCACCAAAAGCCAATTGTGAAGCAATCGCATCTTCTGCAATTTCTCGTAATGCTTGCGGAGCAGGCCCAGCGTCAATTTTTGCTTCTTTATTCACAATAAGATCCTTACCTGAATGTTTAGAATTGCAAACTATCCCGCGCTAGTCTGCTTTTGCGCAATCTAATCTTCTTCCGGCCTGAGCGACAGGACATTATTCACAGTTTAACCATCTGCTAACAAACATATTTCTGGATTAGCGCTTTATCACACATAAATTTCCCGCTAAGCTTGATTAAACTCACAGCGACAATCAGATCACGATGTTCATACCCCTGGATCGAAAACCCGACTGGCACAGCCCTCCACTCGTTACTCTGCTACTAATAAGCGTCAATATTCTTGTCTTTGCTTTTTTTCAGGGTCAGGATCAAGTGCGGGAGGACGATGCCTTTCGCTATTATTATTCTTCCGGGCTCGCTGAACTGGAAATACCCCGTTATATTCAATATCTGAACAAAACGAATGCCCGCCACCTGAACATCGGTCCGGTAATCGAACTGAACCTAAATGAACAAAAAACCTTCTATCAGCATCAACTACGCAATGGCCACTATCAGACAGCGCTGGCTTCAGCGCAGATTATTACCCCAGAGGATGCTGACTATGCACACTGGCAGGGCCTGCGCAGAGGTTTCGACAAGCGTCTGCAAAATATCTTTAGCTATCGTTATGCCCTGAAACCCTACCTGCACCAGCCACTGAACATATTCAGCTCGCTATTCCTGCATGCCGATGCCTCACATCTGTTAGGCAATATGGTTTTCCTGCTGCTATTTGGTTTTATCCTGGAGTTGTCACTGGGGGGCGGTTTACTGTTACTGGTGTTTATCAG
Source organism: uncultured Thiohalophilus sp. (assembly GCA_964575555.1). Lineage (GTDB taxonomy): Bacteria > Pseudomonadota > Gammaproteobacteria > UBA6429 > Thiohalophilaceae > JAADGZ01. The sequence goes on from CAZNRP010000061.1 coordinate 10,453, forward strand.
CTGTGGCGTCAGCGCCAACCTTATTAGCATTGCCATCACCCCTAATAGTGGACAATGGATACTAGGCGCATCCGGGGCCATTACCGGGTTGGCCGGTCTTTATGCCATTCTCTACGGAATGCGAAAAATTCGTTTTTTTTATTCACTGATATTTTATTTTGACTATGTTCGTGCGCCGGCCATTATCATGTTGCCGGTATGGCTATTATATGAACTTGCCTACAATCTTATTGCGCCCAATAGCATCAGTACCATCACTCACATTGGTGGCCTGCTGGCAGGTGTTATAATTGGGCTAATTATTAAATACAGCCCTTTGAATATACACCCAGATGAAGAAGAAAAATTGGTCGCCCAAAACTTCGAGGCTAAATATCAAGATGCCATGGTAGCACTCTCAACATCCAATCTGGATAAAGCCGCCAACATACTAGGGCAACTATTGACGCAACAGCCAGATGATTCACGCCTTCTTTTAAAATTATTTCATATCGCCAAAGCACGAATGGACCAGAATTCGGCACAACAGTATCTCCAAGGCCTGCTAATGTTAACTGAGAATAATACCCAGCTTATTCGCGACCAGCAACGGTGCTTTCTAGAATATAGTGAACTCACTCAGGAACAACATAGCTTGCCCGCCTCGCTGCTTGCCTCAACGGCGATTCGGTTCTGTCATTCCGGCTTTATTGAAAGCAGCGAGAAAATACTTTCCGCTTTAATTCATGAACATCCAGGCGAAGAAAAAATTCCGATGCTCTTATTATTATTGAGTACTCGCCATCACAAAACCGGTAATTTTGAGAAAAGCGCACACTATAAGCAGCTTCTGATTCAGAATTTTTCTAATAGCCCTGAAGCACAAACTATTCAACAAACTCTACCCATGATTTAGGCAAAAAAATTAATGCGAAGAAATGTTATTCAACATTCCCAGATAAGTCTGAATTTTTTCTCTTGAGGGATTGTTAGGGTATTTTTGCATCAGATATTCCAGTATCCGTCTGGCCTTGTCTTCATGACTGAAATATTCAAACATAATTCTTGCCACCAATAGATACGCACTGGGTATACCCTCATAACTGGGGTAATCCCGGTGCAAGTCATTCAATAATGAAAGTGCGGCTCGTGACTGCCCGCTTCCCACTAACAGCCGACCCATTTCATGCCGATGCTTTGCACCCTTAATTTTAAAACCAGGATTCAATTTATGGCACTCCATATATACTCGAATTGCCTCACTGGGTTTTCCCACTAATAGCAGTCTGACAATATAATCAGCACTATGCACCTGTATATTTTTGTTGTCTTTGATGGAGCAAAGAATTCGATGCAGACGCTCACGCAAGGAAAAATCATTCGGGTTTTCTGCAATCTCTTCAGATAAAAACTTTACCGCCTCACTATATTTTCCTTCCTGTAATAAAATATCGATATTGCTACCGCCCTCATGAGGCAATGACTCATCCTGAATCACATCGTCAGAATAATCCAGCACCTGATGAAACTGATAAAGAACATACCCCATCATGCAAGACATCACTAAAATAAAATACATCAACGCCATGGCAATAGCTGAAAACAAAAGGTGCAGGGGAAGGCTGACTGACAATAATTTATATGCGGCTAGCAAGCCCGTAACCAACAGACCGAGAAATACAAATAAAATTATATAAGAAATTCCAACGGTTTGAATCAATCTGGCGATAGCCAGTGGATTAATTGCTCTGAGGAAAAATTTTTCGCTTACCAACAACATAATGCTGGCGGGAAATAGAAAGCTGGAAAGTAGTAAACTTAAATTTAATGCACTGTCGTTAAGATGATTTTGCACCAGCGTATTAAACAGTCCATAACATAAAACAACAAACAACAATTTAAATGGAATCTCGAGATCCCGACTAAACATTACCCAATGCAGACGTTCCGGTTTCATTCGCCCACGCGCAACTGAGCTCATAACCACATGTGCATATTTGGTAAAGATCATCAGGATCAATATCTGAACTAAAAAACCTAACACTTTTTCAGACACCAGAAAATTTAGCGCCACTAGCATCAGCATCAAAAGTAAAGGTGGAAAATTCAGTGGATAAAGAAAAAAACTTGAAACTCGAGTCCATAAAGGAGGAATCGAACTGCGACCCTGTAAAGACATATCTTCACCGCACACAGGGCAGGAAGCAGAATCACTGCCATTAGCATCAACACATTGAAGACAATAATCAATATGACAGGCTGCGCAGCGCCAGTTTGCTTTTACATCAGGGTGATATTTACAAAAATGTGCGGTCATAATATAAAATTTAGCTTACTTTCTTCCTTTGTTCTTCAACTCTATATGTCCATCTAAATAACCTGAAGTCGGGATAAAAAAGACTGGTTTCGAAATACCATTACATAAATAATAGTTACGTCATTCCTTTTTTTTCCGTGTTTGGCTTAACCCGAGTTCAGGTTAAATAGTGCCAATATACAGTATGACTGAAGCCTTACTACCTACAGGCTACCGGCCAGCCTTCACGCAAACGGGAAGAGGGAGTTAATGGGACAGCAGTTATCGCAAAAATATATCATTACTCATCACCACATTCGATGCAGTTTAGCGTACTACCCAGTTTTGCCTGTCGGCCTTTCTCGTGTATCACCCATGGCCTTAGTTGCCAGGGAGGATCATGTCTAACATGCTGAGTATGCCCACATTCCAAATCAGCCACCCAGTGCTCAAACTCATCCAGATGAAAGCCGATTATTTTTTTAATCATGCGCATTTTTATAAGCCGGGCCGGTTAATCCCGAAAATTATTAAACTGCAGTGGTATATCAATATCTGATTCTTTAAGCATGGCCATCACTGACTGTAGATCATCACGTTTCTTCCCGGTAACACGAACCTTATCACCTTGAATGGCTGACTGAACCTTGAGTTTTTTCTCTTTGATCATTTTTACAATTTTTCGTGCAAGATCACTGTCGAGACCTTCACGCAAGGTCACACTTTGCTTTACCAGCTTACCTAAGTGTTCTATTTCACCCAGCTCCAGACAGGCGATATCGATCCCCCGCCGGTTCATTTTAGTTTGCAAAATATCGTACATCTGTTGCAATTGAAATTCTGCTTCAGCCGTCATCATGACAACTTCTTTATTATGTTCAAAAAGTGCACTGCCGCCTTTAAAGTCAAAACGTGTACTGATCTCACGCTTGGCCTGATCGACAGCATTCACCGCCTCATGCATTTCAAATTCAGAGACGATATCAAAACTTGGCATAGTTAATTTTTCCTAATGTTAGCATCTTCATGTTTATAGTCAGCTCCATGCACTCACTTTACCGGTTCCCAGGTAATGATGTGTTCGGGCAACTGCTCAGGATGAATATATTCTTCAGAAACAACCCGCTCCTGTATTGAAATACCCGCCTCCAGCACTGAAACCTGAGTACAGGTAATCAGCGGATGCCAGTCAGCTAAGCCTTTACCTTCAGCGAGAAGCCGGTACGCACAGGTCGGTGGTAATTCTCTGATTTGTGCTGGAGTATTCGTTTCAACTTTGATGCAGGAGGGAACCTGTTGTAAACGATGAGGGTAATCCTTGCAGCTGCAGCTTTCCAAATCCAGCAGGTGGCAGGCGACATTAGTATAATGAATTTCACCGCTATCTTCATCTTCCAGCTTATTCAAGCAACATCGAGCGCAACCATCACACAGGCTTTCCCACTCGGTTTCCGTCATTTCTGTCAGTGATGTTGTTTCCCAGAATCGCTTACTCACAGCTTAGCGCGCAATATAATTATCCCAGTGGTGTTTGAGATCGTTGATGTTAAAACGTTCACCTTCAACTTCATAATCAACAAATTTGAGCGCAAGCCCCTGACGATCGGTACGCAGAACTTTCATATTAAATGATACATCGGGACGCGCTGAATCCAGCATTTGCATACGGATATGCGCCCCCACCGGGAGTTGTGGTTGATCCTGCAGTTCCAGATACACTCCTGTAGTCGAAATGTTCCGGGTTAACGCTCGCCGACTGCCAAAAGTGCTATGACTGATTTTCACCTTTGAAACCGTATTCACTCTACCTTGTGAGCGTTTTTCATCCATTCCATTCACCTTATTATGTTGTAACTCATCGACTCGCTATATTTATCGGAAATCAAACTAATAACATTAATTTGCATCCCGACGAGGCGAAATCAACCTAAAGTGCATCCGCACTGACGGTGCCTTCCTCGCAATCTTCAAATGTCAAAACCATATTATCATCCCGCTTCCGCAAACAACGCATTCTGAAAACAACATCCATATTAACCGGTCTTAGGGTGATGAATTCGTCCTCGTTATCCTGCAACTGGATAAGCAATTCATCCTGAATATCTGGCATATTCTCCAGTACAACACAGCAGCCCCCCTCGGAAATATCGATAATTCGGCCTTCCAGTGCCCCGAACAGGGAATGATAAATTCTCACTCTGGCATCAATAAGAGTACGTATGTGATGACGGCGCTCAGGCATAAAAATTCCCCTTATTTAACAACCGGATCTGATTTTAATAGTTAACGATAGAATTGACCCAGTTTTTATATAGTATATATAAAATTTAACCCGCCGGAACCCCCCCTGGAATCCGGCACCATTTACGACCTGACTCAGGCATTCAGCGCATCCCGCACCCGTTCCAACTTGACTTTTACTTCACCGGCTAATTCGGCTATGCCGTCTTTCTGTACCAGCGTCAGCACGGAAGCAGGATCCATAAAAGCCACAGTAATTGAGGAATCTTCCTCTTCACGAACCACAACATTGCAGGGCAGCAATAAGCCAATGTCAGGTTCAGCGGTCAGTGCCTGATTCGCCAGTACCGGATTGCAGGCTCCCAGAATTTTATAAGGACGTTTGTCTAAATCCAGCTTTTTCTTCATCACCGCTTTAACGTCAATCTCGGTTAAAACACCGAAACCTTCTTTTTGCAGCTCATCAATAACCTGGGTTACCACATCATCAAAGGTGCCCGCAACCTGTGTGCTAAAACCGTACATATGTATTCTCCTATAATATAATTAAACTCTGAAGTTCGCATTATAGCCTCTGCCAAAGCAGGCACAAGAAAAGCATCATAACCCGCTTTCAAGCCGTTTGGCATAGAAACTGCTCTAACAAATATTAGCCAGTATCAGACTGGAAATATAAATACAAAATCTAAACACTAAGAAGCAAAACATGGCACATATAGTAATCATCGGCGCAAGTACCGGCGGCCTACGATATACGGCAGAGCGTGGAAAAAACCCACAAAGTTACGGTTATTTCCAATTCAGAAAATTTTCATTTCGTTCCATCTAACCCCTGGATTGCCGTCGGCTGGCGCAGCCGTAATGACATCAGTTTCAAAATTGAGCCTTATCTAACCCGGAAAAATACCGACTTCATCCCGGTACCGGTTAAAGAAATAAAAGCGAATAACAATCAGTTGCTGCTCGTCGATGAGCAGATCATTAACTATGACTATCTGGTCATTCCCACCGGTACGCCAAAAACCGGCTACATGATCGAGAGCATGGTCTGTGCGACCGCGTACAACATTGCCGATGCCATTGCCGGTAAAGAAGGTACACACGAGGGAAGCTGGAATGCCACCTGTCTTACCGATATGGGTGACACCGGAATTGCCTTTGTTGCCATGCCGCAGATCCCGACACGCAATATTGCCTGGATAAAAAAAGGCAAATGGGTACATCTGGCCAAGGTCGCTTTTGAGAAATATTTTATTAAAAAGATGAAAAAAGGAACCACTGAAAATTTCTATGAGAAATACATTCTCAAAGCGATGGGCATCAAAAAGCTAAATTACCCCCCCCTTCCTGGTTTTTCCGGGAGCCCATGTCAGATGGCTGACATGGGTTAACTCCAACTGTCATGACATATGTCATGAAACGACATGACGGTACAAACAGGGCTATGCCATACTCAGAACTGACTTAACACAGGACAGACACCATGACTAACTCACCCAAACCCTCTTGTGAACAACTCATCAACATTTTTCCTGATCCCTTTGTCATCATCGATCGCAATTACACCATCATTGCGGCCAATCAGTCCTACCGTAAACATTATCAGCTCAATGGCAAAAACCTCATTGGCCGACGCTGTCATGAAGTCTCCCATCATTCCACCGAGCCCTGTAGTAAACATGGTGAAAATTGTCCGCTCGAAGAGGTATTTGCTAACGGCCAACCCACTCAGGTGATGCATATTCATTATGATACCAAAGGCAATGAAGAATACGTAAAATTGCAGGCCACTCCCATTCTCGACGGTGAGGGTGAAGTCATGTTCATGGGGGAATATGTACAAACCATTAACACTCATGAAACTGAACAGGATCTACTCGTCGGCCGCTCCCCCACCTACCTGCACATGCTCAGCCTGCTGCAGCGAGTTGCACCCACCACCTCTACCGTTTTACTGCTCGGTGAAAGCGGGGTCGGAAAGGAAAAGGTTGCCGAATATGTGCATCATTATTCAAAACGTTCAGAACTACCCTTTGTCGTGGTTGATTGCAGTACGCTGGGCGAAAACCTGATTGAAAGCGAACTCTTCGGCCATGAAAAAGACGCATTTACCGGGGCCAATCAGCGTAAAAAAGGTCTGTTTGAAGTGGCCAACGGCGGTACTCTGTTCATTGATGAACTTTGTGAACTGCCCCTAATTTTACAAACTAAATTACTGCGCGTACTCGAAACCGGCTGCATTCGCCGACTTGGGGGCACTGATATTAAAGTCGATGTACGCATCATTGCCGCAACCAATAAAAACATTCAACAAATGGTGGCTAACAAAGAATTCCGCCAGGATCTTTATTACCGCCTCTCAGCCTTCCCGGTCAATGTCCCCCCCTTGCGCGATCGCAAGGATGATATTGTCCCACTGGCTGAACATTTTCTGAAACTGACTCATGAAGGCGACAATCATTTACCTCTTTCTGCCGAAGTGATCGAAGCCTTGCTTGGTTATGCCTACCCCGGTAATGTGCGTGAACTGCGTAATATTATTGAACGTGCCACTATTTTTGCCTTCGATGATGTCTTACGATCCGAACACATTGTCTTTGAAAATGAACTCAATAATGAAACTGACAATCAAGGACTCAACAATCTCAACCCTCCACCACCGTTAATTCGCCGCCGTGGCCGTCTGGATCATAAAGATGTTATGACCGCACTCAGTGAGGCCAATGGCCACCGTGCAAAAGCAGCGCATATGCTGGGCATCAGCGAACGCACGCTATATCGGCATATTCAAAAACTGCGCCATGTTGAACCCATTGAGAGCTAATTCACTGATCTAATTGAATAAATCTTAGCAATAACTAAATACGTGTTCCAAATACCCGTGAACTTTACAGAATGGCCGTTCGTCCTGAGCTTGTCGAAGGAAGCTTGTCGAAGGAAGC
>CAZNRP010000062.1:0-16704 GCA_964575555.1 uncultured Thiohalophilus sp.
GCTGAGGTCGGAATAACGACCTGTTTGATCTAATAAAGCCATGTTTAAAACTCCTTAAATTAAAAATTAAAGCGACTAAATTCTTCTGAGCCAGGCGGGAGATTAATTGTTCTTTGTGACACTCCTGCAATTGGTATCACGGTCTGCCCTTGAATGAGTTGCGACTATACGGAGGATCATCCATAATTAAAATTCATTTATTTTGATTGATTCCATAAGTAAAACCTTATGAATATAACTTTCCGTCAGCTGACCGTCTTTGAAGCCGTGGCCACCTGCCTGAGCTATACCCAGGCAGCGCAGGAATTGCACCTCAGTCAGCCGGCTGTTTCTATGCAAATCAAGCAGTTAGAAGGTAATGTCGGCCTGCCTTTATTTGAAAAGCTGGGCCGACAGATTTATCTCACCGAGGCTGGGCGGGAAATGCACCATTATTGTCACAGCATTGCCGAGCAGCTCGAGGAGCTGGAAGAGGTGCTGGAACATATAAAAGGAATACAGCGGGGACGGCTGGATATTTCAGTGGCCTCTACCGCCAATTATTTTGCAACCCGCTTATTGGCCGCATTTTCCCGAAAATATGAAGGCACGACTTTTAGTCTGGACGTGACCAACCGGGAAACTTTATTACGGCAATTGGAGCTGAATGAAAAAGATCTGGTGATTATGGGCAAGCCACCCGAAGATCGGGAACTGGATGCCACGGTGTTTATGGATAATCCGCTGGTGGTGGTTGCGACCTCGGATCATCCTTTGGCGAAGGAAAAAATGCTTTCATTGGATACACTGCAAAAAGAAACCTTCGTGGTCCGTGAGTCCGGTTCTGGTACCCGCATCGCCATGCAGCGTTTTTTTGCTGAAAATCAGGTACAGCTGAGTACGGGTATGGAAATGACCTCCAATGAGGCTATCAAGCAGGCGGTAGAAGCCGGGCTGGGTCTGGGAATTGTCTCTATTCACACACTGGAACTGGAGCTGGAAGTTGGGCGGTTGGTAGTACTGGATGTGCAGGAATTTCCAATTTTACGTCACTGGTATCTGGTGCAGCGTCGAGGCAAACGGTTGTCACCGGTGGCCCAGGCCTTCAAGGATTTTGTTATTTCTGACATTAGTGGGATGGATATTATTCACCGTCGTTAAAGAAAACAGGGTAAGGGAACTTTGCCTAACTTATTCAGTCAGATGGCACATGCTTCTTAAATTTATGATATAAATGCGCTATGAAATTTCTTCGTACTGATCCGCATTCCCGCACAGGCCTGATAGTGTTACTGCTGATGGCATTGCTGTTTGCCCCTTTCGTCAGTGCAAGTACTTTGGTGGGCGGTTTTTCAGAACAAAGTTTTTTTGCTGAAAACGAGCGAATGGTGAAGTGCGATAAGATGATGACGGCTAAGATGGCCGCATCGCAACAGGCTGATGCCAGTTGCTGCCAGCAGGGCACGGATTGTCAATCACATTGCCAGAACCTTTTATTATCGCATTTACCTGTATCAGTCTTCGCTGAGATGCTTGTTGTTCCCTTACTCGCTGTGCGTTCGGTGCAGCTTTCATCCTCCCAAATTTTGAAAGGCATTATACCTCCTCAGGATCCCCGTCCTCCTCAAGTCTAAATTCATTTCGGGAATATACTGACCATTTTTAGGTGAGTATTTTTAATATCCCGCCAACCTTGTTTTAAATTACGCTTATATTTTTTAGCTGCGGATAACTGCCTGGCATGATGCTATGCTTATTCGTTATGTATTTTACAAGGATCTGAAATGAATAATCAGAGTGTTTATAGCTTGCTGCCCGCTAGCCATTCAGGAGTGTGATGATGCATCCCCATAAATTTGTAGTATTTGGTTTTATTTTTAGCCTGTTTTGTAGCCCGTTGCTAGCTGCCGTGCCCAGCTCCGATAATCCAGATGAACAGAATGAGGCGATGCGTAAATTAGCCTCGGCATTAACGGTGTCTGCGTCGGTCGAGGTTGCCGTTGCCGATAATCCGGGTCTTAGTGCCATGCGCGCACGTGCCGAAGCGATGTCGGCTATTCCATCACAGTTGGGCACCTTGCCTGATCCTACCTTAAGTTTTAATGCCTTGAACTTGCCGGTTGATACTTTCAACGTGGGTCAGGAAGGCATGACCCAGATGCAAATCGGATTTGGGCAGAAATTTCCTTTTCCCGGTAAATTAGGTTTGCGTGAAGATGCGGCCGGCCATGAAGCGAAGGCTGCGGGGATTGAAGTAGAAGAAAGTCGTCTGTGGTTAATCCGCAATGTCCGTAGTACCTGGTGGCGATTATTCTATGTCGACCAGGCCTTAAATATTATTAATAACAACAAGGTTTTATTGCGTCAGTTTGTTGAGATAGCACAGATCAAGTACAAAGTCGGTAAAGGCTTGCAACAGGATGTATTACTGGCACAACTTGAGTTGTCAAAATTACTGGATCAGGAAATACAGTTGAGCGGCATGCGTCGCAATGAGGAGGCCAGACTAAATGCCCTTTTAAACTGGCCGGCCATGCGTAGACTGACACTGCAACATCCGATTGTTCCGGAATTGCCGGCATTACGTCAGGAAAGGGTATTACAGAAGCAGGCGGAAACGCTTCGGCCATTGTTGATCGCGCAACAGAGCCGAATCAATGCGGCACATAGCCGGGTGGCGCTGGCAAAGAAAGATTATTACCCTGACTTTAATGTGGGACTGGCCTATGGTTTTCGCAGTGGCAGTAATCCTGATGGCAGTGATCGCCCCGATATGGCTTCCCTGAGATTCAGTATGAACCTGCCTTTATATTCCGGCAGCAAGCAGGATAAAGCGGTAGATCAACGCAATAGTGAGTTATTACAACAGAACTATCGGTTGGCCGATGCGCGTGATCAGGTTCATGCTCAAATCTCACAGGCCATGGCCGATTATCAACGTGCCAGTGAGCAGGTGATCTTATTTAAAACCGGGATTATTCCCCAGTCGCGGCAGACGGTAGATTCCATGCTGGCCGGTTATCAGGTAAACAAGGTGGATTTTCTTAACCTGGTACGTGCCCAGCTCACGCTTTATAACTACGAAATTCAATACTGGCTGTCTTTTAGTACCGCCCAGCAAGCACTGGCAGCGCTCGAAGCGGTAGTGGGTAGTGAAACAATTTATGCAGGAGATAACTCATGAACAAAACAATAATGATTGCCGCAATAACGCTGGCACTGGGTTTGGGCGGCGGTTACTGGCTGGCCGGTATGCAAAAAGAAGCAAGCATGGATCTGGGCTCGACTGCCAGCGGTGATGGAGAACGCAAAGTTTTGTTCTACCGTAATCCGATGAATCCGGCGATTACCTCACCGGTAGCGGCACAGGATGAGATGGGCATGGATTATATTCCGGTCTATGCGGAGGAAGAGAAAAAACCCAAAGAGAAAAAAGTGCTGTTCTATCGTAATCCCATGAACCCGGCGATCACCTCACCGGTAGCAGCACAGGATGAAATGGGTATGGACTATATTCCCGTTTATGCCGAGTCCGATAGTGATGAAAAAGAACCTGCCGGCACGGTAAAAATTGATGCAGTAACCGTGCAGAATATTGGTGTTCGCACCGCGAAGGCTCAGCAGCGCAATATGTCAAAAGAGATCCGGGCAGTGGGCAGAATAGCATTCAATGAGGAACGCCTGGCGCGTCTGCATCCAAAAACTGATGGCTGGATCGATGAGCTGTATATCGATAAGACTGGTGAACAGGTTCATAAAGATACTATTCTGTTGAGCTTCTATTCACCACAACTGGTATCGAGTCAGCAGGAATATTTGCTCGCCTTAAAAAATTACGAGACCTTAAAGGACAGCCCGTTCGGTGATATTCGCAAAGGGGCGGAAGAATTAAAAATCAGTGCCCGTGAGCGATTAGAGCTGCTGGACGTACCCGAACATCAGATTATCGAGCTGGAACAATCACGCAAGATTAAAAAGAACCTGCATATACATTCACCTTTTGATGGCATTGTGATGAAGGTCGGGATGCGTGATGGGCAGTATGTTACTCCGGCAACGGAATTATACATGCTTGCTGATTTGAGCAAGATCTGGGTCTATGTGGACATTTATGAAAATGAAATGCCCTGGGTAAAAACGGGGGATACCGCAACGATGACGGTGGAGGCGATTCCAGGCAAGGTGTATACCGGCAAGGTGACCTATATCTATCCTTACATGGAGAGGAAGACGCGAACTAACCGTATTCGACTGGAGTTTGATAATCAGGATCTTAAACTGAAGCCAGAAATGTTTGCCCAGATTACCCTGCAGGCCAGTCGCCAGATCAATGCCGTGGTCGTGCCTTCTGAGGCGATCATTCGTTCCGGGATTGATAATCAGGTATTTGTGGTTCGTGCGCCAGGAAAATTTGAGCCACGTAAAGTAATTCTGGGGGTGAGTGCTGAAGGACAGACTCAGATTTTATTGGGGGTAGACGCGGGTGAAGAGGTTGTTACTTCCAGTCAGTTCCTGATTGATTCTGAATCAAAACTACGTGAAGCCACGGCCAAAATGATGGAAGCACTCTCGGCTGACACAAACAAGAACAAGCAAGGGGAATAATATGATTGAAAAAATCATTGATATGTCCCTACGGGACAAGTTCCTGGTCTTGATTGCCACGGCCATGGTGTTTGCAGCCGGTGTCTTTGCACTAAAGAATACGCCGCTGGATGCGATTCCAGATTTATCCGATGTGCAGGTCATTGTGTTCACCGAGTATGCTGGACAGGCTCCCCAGGTAGTGGAAGATCAGGTGACCTATCCCTTGACCACGGCCATGCTTGCCGTCCCCAATGCCAAGGTCGTGCGCGGTTATTCCTTTTTTGGTTTTTCCTTTGTCTATATTATTTTCGATGATGATACCGACATGTACTGGGCGCGTTCACGGGTACTGGAATACTTAAACTATGTCAGTGGTCGCCTGCCTGCTGGTGTGACACCAACCCTGGGGCCGGATGCCACCGGAGTCGGCTGGGTGTATGAATATGCACTGGTTGATCGGAGTGGTAAAAATGATCTGGCTCAATTGCGTTCGATTCAGGACTGGTATTTACGTTATCCCTTGCAGACGGTTAAGGGGGTTTCTGAAGTGGCTTCCATCGGTGGCTATGTTAAGCAGTACCAGGTCGAAGTCGATCCCAATGTTTTATTGAACTACAACATTCCGCTGGAAAAAGTTAAACGGGCGATTCAACGTTCTAATAATGATGTCGGTGGCCGTCTGGTAGAAATGGCCGAAACCGAATACATGGTGCGTGGCCTGGGTTATATAAAATCAATTGCGGATCTAAAAACAATTCCGGTCGGCGTTGATAAAAACGGCACCCCGATCCGTCTGCAAGATGTGGCCAATGTGCAACTCGGGCCGGAATTACGGCGTGGCCTGGCTGAGCTTAATGGCGAAGGTGAAGTGGCTGGCGGTATCGTGATTATGCGCTTTGGTGAAAATGCGCTGTCAACCATCGAGGGAGTACGTAAAAAACTGGAGGAGCTAAAAGCGGGCCTGCCTGAAGGTGTTGAGATAGTACCGGTTTATGATCGTGGTGATCTGATTGAACGGGCAGTCGATAACCTTAAAGAAAAGCTGATCGAAGAATCCATCGTTGTCAGTATTATTTGTGTGTTGTTTTTATTGCATGTACGTTCGGCGCTGGTCGCGGTTCTTACTCTGCCGCTTGGCATTCTGATGGCTTTTATCTTTATGCAATGGCAGGGACTTAATGCAAATATTATGTCGCTGGGAGGGATCGCCATTGCCATTGGTGCGATGGTCGATGGGGCCATTGTGATGATTGAAAATGCACATAAACATCTGGAACATGCAGAACGAGACAAAGGTTCTGAACTGACGCTGGATGAACGCTGGCAAGCGGTGGGGGCCGCCTCACGAGAAGTGGGGCCGGCCCTGTTTTTCTCGCTGCTGATCATTACTGTTTCCTTCATGCCGGTATTTACCTTGCAGGCGCAGGAAGGTCGGTTATTCGCTCCTTTGGCGTTCACCAAATCCTATGCCATGGCCGCATCTGCAATTCTGGCAATTACCCTGGTGCCCGTTTTAATGGGCTATTTTATTCGTGGCAAAATTTTGCCCGAAGCAAAAAATCCGGTGAACCGAGCCTTGCATTTTATTCACAAGCCCTCGCTTTCATTTGCAATTAAATGGCGTAAGGTAACCGTGTTTGTCGCCCTGGTATTATTGGGGGTAAGTTTTTATCCGGTATCAAAACTCGGTAGTGAATTTATGCCACCGTTAGATGAAGGCGATATCCTTTATATGCCGACGACTTATCCTGGTATCTCGATTACCAAGGCCAAGGAGCTATTACAACAGACGGATAAAATACTCAGTAGTTTCCCCGAGGTACATCATGTCTTTGGTAAGGTGGGACGTGCCGAGACCGCAACCGATCCGGCCCCCCTGGCCATGATCGAAACCACCATTAAGATCAGGCCAAAAGAGGAATGGCCTGATCCTACTAAAACCACTAAAGAATTAATGGATGAGATGGATGCAGCGATCAAGTTCCCCGGCGTGGCTAATGCCTGGACCATGCCCATCAAAACCCGTATCGATATGCTCTCCACGGGAATTAAAACGCCGATTGGGATCAAGGTCAGTGGCCCGGATCTGAATGTACTGGAGAAAATCGCCGGTGATATTGAGCAGGCGGTGAAAACCCTGCCTGAAACCTTGTCAGCATTTGGTGATAAGGCGGCCGGTGGCTATTATATGGATTTTAATATTCTGCGCGAAGAGGCCTCACGCTATGGCTTAACGGTCGGTGATGTACAGGATGTGATTCAGACTGCCATTGGCGGTATGAATGTGACGCAGACAGTGGAAGGGCTGGAGCGTTATCCTGTCAACTTGCGTTATCCGCGTGCCTTACGTGACAATATGGAACAGTTGCAACGGGTATTGATTCCAACACCAACGGGAACCCAGATCCCCCTGTCGCTGGTTTCAACGTTAACGTTGACGCGGGGGCCACCGTCGATTAAAAGCGAAAATGCACGCCTCAATGCCTGGGTCTATGTTGATATTACCACCTCGGATATCGGTGGCTATGTCGCCAAAGCCAAAGAAGTCGTAGCTAGTCAGGTTAAAATTCCAGCTGGCTATGATCTGATCTGGTCAGGTCAATTTGAATACATGGAGCGTGCAGCCGAGCGACTACGTATCGTGGTACCGGTGACGCTATTGGTGATATTCCTGTTACTGTATTTTAATTTCCGTAACCTGATTGAACCCCTGGTGGTGATGTTATCTATTCCATTCGGCTTGATCGGTGGCTTCTGGCTGGTCTACTGGATGGGCTTCAATATGTCGGTGGCGGTGGCAGTGGGCTTCATTGCCCTGGCCGGGGTAGCGGCCGAGATCGGTGTATTAGTACTAACCTTCATCGATCATGAAATTGAAAAACGTCTGCAAACCAAAAAAGATAGTAAAGGTGAAGATGCCACGCTTGACTCCCGTGAAATTATGGATGCCATTCATTTTGGTACCTCAGAGCGTGTACGCCCCATTATTATGACGGCAACGACCATTATCGTTGGCCTGTTACCGATTATGTCGGGCAGCGGTACCGGTTCATCGGTGATGCAGCGTATTGCCGCGCCGATGGTGGGGGGTATGTTGACGGTGACTATTCTTAGCCTGTTAGTGTTGCCGGTTATTTATGGTCTGGTGTTACAGGTTAGAAGCAGGTAGCAATTCGCCCCCTATCCCAAAGGGAGAGGGGGCTATGATGCGAATACTTATGCAATGATTAATAACATGCAGGAGTAACCATAAATACAACCAGCGTGCTTTCATATCTTTTTCCTCGCTTTCTCAATAGCGATACTTTACGGCGCAGGGCAGGCGATGCGCACGGACGGGACGTTGCAATTTACATTTACCTGTTATAAACCTTTGCTCAGTCCTTGTTCTAGAAGTTTGGAAAACATTGGCCGGTTCAGTGGTTTGCTAAAAAAGTAACCCTGGCAGATGGTGCAGCCCTGTACGCGTAAATAGGCTAGCTGGTTTCTAGTCTCCACACCTTCGGCGATGACGCTGAGTTCAAGACGTGTGGCCATAGCAATAATTGTTTCGACGATGGCAGCATTGGCTGGATTGGTATCGATTTCGCGAACAAATGAGTGATCAATCTTAACAATATCGACGGGTAATTCCTGTAGATAGCGCAGCGAAGAATAACCTGTGCCAAAGTCATCGATTGAAATAAGTATGCCCAGTTTTTTTAGTTGATGGAGTTTTCGTCGGACTTCTTTGTAATCATGGATAAGTAAATTTTCAGTCACCTCAATTTCAATACAGTCAGGATTGACGCCTGTCTTGCGAATAATGTTCTCTACGTTGTGAACAAAATCTGGATGTCGAAATTGTCGTGGGCTGACATTGATTGACATGGACTGCCTCTCGTCACAACTATTATTTGTGCCCCAGAATTCAACGGCTGCGTGGCAGGCCTGCTCGAAAACCCAGTGGCCAATAGAAATTATTTGACCACTGTCTTCACTGATGGGAATAAAACGAGCGGGCTCGATTATGCCTAATACAGGATGGTTCCAGCGTAACAGGGCTTCTGCACCAATAATTTTATTATGAATGATGTCTACTTTAGGTTGAAATGCCAGTTCAAATTGATTTTTAGCTAAAGCCTGGCGAAGCTCGGATTCTATTTCATGACGTTCAATAGCGGCATCGTTTAAACTGGTAGAATAAAAACGATAATTATCGCGGCCTGAACTTTTAGCATGGTACATTGCCATGTCGGCATGCCGGAATAAGGTATTACTGGTTTCACCATCATCGGGATAAAAGGCAATACCGATACTGGTGCTGACTGAAAGACTGTGGTTTTCAATGAGATAGTCATCCGACATGGTTTTACGGATTTTGTCTGCAACCGCAGTGACATCGGCACCGGCTGCATTTGTTGCAGGAATATTTGATAGCAGGATGACAAACTCATCACCCCCAAGGCGGGCAACGGTATCGCCTTCACGTATGCAGTTACTAAGCCGTTGTGCCACTTTGGCTAGAAGTTGATCACCTACAGGATGGCCAAGCGTATCATTGATTGTTTTGAAATGATCAAGGTCCAGCAGCATGACGGCTAGTTGAGTCTGACTGCGTGACGCCTGAGCGATACCCTGGTGCAGACGGTCCATTAATAATTCACGGTTGGGTAACCGGGTGAGAGTGTCATAGTATGCGAGGTAATGGATGTGCTCTTCTCGCTGGGTGCGTTCTATTTCGGCGGCTGTGCGTGCTGCAAAAATTTTTAATACAGATTCAATAAATTCAGGTTGATCAATTTTACTATTAAATAGTGTGGCTATCAGTCCCAGAGGTTGGCCCTTTGAATCAAACAGGGGAACGCCGGAATAGGCTTCCGTTTTTAAGGATTTCAATGGCTCATCAGCTGGGAATGATGCCTGCACATTGCTGGCGTAGGTTTTTGCTGATTGACCGATGACTTCTGCACAAGGCGTGTCAAGTGTATTATATTGAATATCCTGCCGCATCCTGCCATTCAGGTAATAGGCAATAGTAGTTACCGTATCCAGCTTGTTATCACTGATGGTACCAATAGTGACACAGCTGGCACCGAGTATATCTGCGAGCTGTACACTGATAGCCTGAAAAAAACTCTGCCCGATTGCCGTTGATACACCTTCAACAATTTTAGTGATAGCGGTTTCCAGTTGTTTGCGTTGACTGATGTCCTGGATGATGATCTGAATGTGTTTTTTTTTATCAAGCATCAGCGCACCAGCATGGATCTCAATGATGGTGTTTTTATTTTCATCATTGCGTATGGAGGATTCAATCTGTGCTGATTGTCCTGTTTGCAACTGCACTAATTGCATCAGTTCATCACGTTGTTCCTGATTAAATAAATCACTCATTTTACAGCCGTCAAGCTTGTTGCTCAGGTTCAAAAATAGCCTGGCCGCAGCATGATTTACTTCAATAATTACACCATTTTCATCGAGCAACAAAATAGCATCCGGAGCCAGTTCGACTAGTTTCTGATAACGTTGCTCGGCCGAGAAACGATGACTATTCAAGTTTTCAGTATGAATAATGAGAGCTGTTTCCTGAGCGAAAGACTGCAGTATCTGTATTTCGCGTTTATTATAATGGTGTATCTGATTTTTACGTGCCGACAGAAGTACGCCGACTGGATAATCACCAATCATCAGCGGCACCGCCAGTGCCGAGCGAATACCGAATTTTTTTAGCATTCTTTGACTGACTCGTGGATCGTTGTGGGTATCCGGTATCGTGATTGCCTGCCGTTGTTTGAAAACCTCGACCGCGAGTGAGGTTTCATCCATGCTTAAGCGGTAGTGACCTTCTTTTTTATATTGATTAAAAGAGTCAATTACGCCAAGCAGTTCATGGGTGTTTTCATCGTAGAAAATTAAAAACAGGATTTCATCGTCGAGAATGCTATTGCCCAGCTCGATGATGTTGTTTAACAGTTCTTCATAATTATTACTGGAATCGGCCTGGCGGAGAAGGTGATTACTGATGCCGAGTATTTCTCGGTGTAGATGCTGTTCTTCCAGCAAAAGTCCGAGATCATAGGTGAGGGTTCCCAGTTCATCGGTGGATTGGGAGATTGGTCTGACGGTGGCTTCAATTGCAGAATTCGTGATAAATAACTGCAGAGGTGCAAGGCTTTGACTGAAACCGCGAATGAACAGGAGTGAACCGGCTATGGCAAGAAATTCCAGCGCTAGCCAAACGAAAAATGTTTCAGTGGTAAAGTAGCCGGTTCGGGTCCAGTAGTATTGTACCAGCATGGTGTCCATGAGCAGTGGTACCAGTGAGGCTATCAGAAAGACTCGGGTTTTAATGCTGAGCAGCGGACGCTCATAGCGGATATTGCCAAAGGCTTTGCCGAACAGATTAAAAAAGCCAAAGAAGAAAGGCAGGCCGACCAGGATAGACACAATTAATGCGACCAGATGAATACGAAACCAGTCAATTGGCTGAGCACTAAATTCAGTGGAATATTCAGCAGCCAGAATGACCGATGCCGGGGCCATCAATATATAGCAGAGAAAGAAGGCCCAGAAATGTAAAGGAAAGCGCCGGATTTGTTGCTTTACGGCTTCGCTGTTGTGTTCGGATTTGTCATCGAACCAGATAGTGAATGGGCGTGTAAAACGGTTGAAATACAGGTAAGCAATGGCCAGTGAGACTACAATAAAAACGGGCTCCATTGGGGTGGTGAGGATGCTCTGTATCTGCTGGAGAGTGAACATTTCAATGAACAATAAAAATGAGAGGCCGACCACGGGTGGCAATGTCCAGGTCAGGAGAATGAGTTGCCGATAGTTGCGAAGAAATGTCTCTGGCAGGATCATCTATTAATAATAGCAGTACTAAACAAAATTTTATGATGTGGTGTCTGATATTTCATTAAAATTTAACATCTTTTTTCTGTGGCTATATGCTTCCACTTGAAATTGCCGTCCATTCTGCCCCCCCATTCCTGAATCATTATTTACCATTTTTTTGCATGCTTCATAATTTCGTCATCTGGATGACATGGTTTGGTCATACTTGATGCGTATTGTCGCTGCAACAGGAATCAGCCCGGTTGTGGGTTCCTATTGATTGTTATTCTGCGGAATTTAACCGCTTAAATTACTAGGAGATAGAAAATGAAAAAAGCAAAAGTTGCTTACACTCTGCTTGCCTCAGCAGTGGGTGCGGCATTAATGGGGATTGCCCAGGCCAGCCCTGTAGTAGAGTCACCGGCAAAATGGTTTGCCGATGGTGAACAGGCCGTTAAGATGGCAAAGCACCTGAGTGCGAACAAGCATCTTGCCAAGAACGTTATTCTGTTCGTCGGTGATGGCATGGGTGTATCAACCGTGACTGCCGCTCGAATTCTGGAAGGTCAGCTGCGTGGTGAAACAGGTGAAGAAAACCAGTTGAGCTTTGAAGTTATGCCTTATCTGGCTCTGAGCAAAACCTATAACACTAACCAGCAGACACCTGACTCTGCCGGTACTATGACCGCAATGATGACCGGTGTTAAAAGCAAGGCCGGTGTTATTTCTGTCAATCAGAATGTAACTCGTGGTGGTTGCGCCAGCAGCAAGGGAAATGAGTTATCTACTTTCCTGGAACAGGCTGAAATGGCTGGCATGTCCACAGGTGTTGTAACAACTGCCCGTCTGACCCATGCCACACCTGCGGCAACTTATGCCCATACACCAGAACGTAACTGGGAAGATGATCATGATTTGACTCAGGAAGCGGTTGATAATGGTTGTAAAGACATTGCCCGCCAGTTAATCGAATTTCCATATGGCGACGGACTTGAAGTTGCAATGGGTGGTGGTCGTCGTAACTTCTGGCCCCGCAATATGGCGGATCTGGAAGATGAAGGTAAAACTGGCGAACGTGATGATCAGCGTAACCTGACAGAAGAATGGGTTAGCAATTACGATAATTCCGCTTTCGTCTGGAACAAAGATCAGTTTAACGCCATTGATACCGATAAAACAGATCATCTTCTGGGTCTGTTTGAACGTTCACACATGGAATATAACGCTGACCGTGATACCGATATCGGTGGTGAGCCTTCACTGACTGAAATGACCACCAAGGCCATTGATGTTCTGCAAAAGAATGACAAAGGGTTTTTCCTTATGGTTGAGTCTGGTCGAATTGATCATGGTCATCATGCGGGTAATGCTTATCGTGCACTGACTGACGTTATCGAGTTTTCAAATGCGGTTAAAGCGGCGATGGAAAAAACAGATGGTCGTGAAACGTTGATTATTGTGACTGCCGATCATAGCCATGTATTTACCATTGCTGGTTACCCAACACGTGGTAATCCGATTCTGGGTAAGGTTGTGGGTAATGATAACCAGGGTGTAGCAAAAGACAGCTACTCAATGGCCGGTGATGGCATGCCTTACACTACTGTGAGTTATGCCAATGGTCGTGGTTATGCCATGTTGGAAACCGGTGGTGATACCCACTACAAAGTTCCTGTTCAGGCGGGTCGTGTTGCAGATTTGACAGCGATTGATACTACCGATCAAGGTTTCCATCAGGAAGCACTGGTACCACGTAGTTCAGAAACACATTCTGCTGAAGATGTTGCTATCTATGCAGGTGGCCCAGGTTCTTACCTCATGCATGGCGTGCAGGAACAGAATTACATTTATCACGTTATGAACAAAGCTTCAAAAATGAAGAAGCGCGGTCATAATGAAGATAAAGGTCGCTACAAAATGGATAACAGTGAATCTGAAGATTAAACAATAATAACGACTGTTCTAGAAATAATTAGGGGTGCTTCGGTACCCCTTTTTTTATGCCTTCTTTTTAAGGTAATAAAACGTTAATTGTTTCGCCATAAATAGTTCAATTTTTACCGCTAACATAGCGACCTCAACATTGGAGATTATTAATGAAAACACACGCACTAAAAACAATAGTTTTGCCTGTATGCATACTTGCCTCAGGTTTATTGTCTACTGGCCTGGCACAGGCTGATATGGATGAGCATTCATCCCGGCAGAACGAAGATCGTCACGTGGTAAGCATTATGGCCACACATGGGGTTATGGCTGGTGACGTTAAAAGTCATAGCGCCGTGGTCTGGGCACGCGCGCAGGCAGAATCCTGGATGCATGTTATGTTGCAGGGTGAAGGTGGTAAATCTATACATCAGCGTATCAAGGTAACGGGGCAGCGTGATTTCACAGGTAAAGTTAAATTTACAAAATTACATGCGGATACAGATTATGAATACAGTGTCTGGTTTAGCAATAGCAAGCATGCAGAGAAAGAAGTAGAAAAAACTCAGGGCCGTTTTCATACTGCACCAAATAAAAATAAAGCTCGCGCCCTTTCTTTTGCCTGGGGTGGCGATCTTGCCGGACAGAATGTCTGTCGTGATACGGAGCAGGGTTTTCCGATTTTCAATGCGCTGAATGACATGAACCTGGATTTCTTTATTGGTCTGGGTGATATGATTTATGCGGATAGTACCTGTACAGAACAGGGCAAATATGGCAACACCCAGATCGATGGTGGTTATGACAAGTCAGCGAACATGACTAACTACTGGGCACACTGGAAATATAACCATGAAGATGCCTCATATCAAAAAATGCTAGCCAGCATGCCCTATTATGCAATCTGGGATGATCATGAAGTTGCGAATGATTTTGGCCCATTAAATGATACCCGCTCAAGCGCACCTTATACGGCAGGGGAACATCTGTTACCGATGGGTTTGCAGGCATTTCTTGATTATAACCCGATCGATGAAAGCGCCGATCAGCCAAAACGTCTTTATCGCACCGTACGTTGGGGTAAATACTTCGAATTATTTGTGTTGGATACTCGTCAGTATCGTGATGCAAATGTGGAAGCCGATGATGCGACACTGAAGAAAACTATGCTGGGTCGCGAACAACTGACCTGGTTAAAAGAGAAGCTAAAGTCATCAGATGCAACCTGGAAGATGGTTGTATCCAGTGTGCCGATTTCTATTCCGACTGGAAGCAATGCGACAGTAAAGGGTCGTGATGGTTGGTCTGGTTTTGAACAGCAGACGGGTTTTGAACAGGAACTGAAAGAGCTGTTTAGCTTTATGCGTGATGAAGGGATCAATAACAGTATCTGGGTGACTACAGATGTTCACTTTGCTGAAGTTTTCCGTTACACCCCGTTTTCTTCAACGCCGGAATTCAAAGTTCATGAGTTTGTAACTGGCCCGTTGAATGCCGGTCTGTATCCGAATCGTGATTTTGATACGAGCTGGGGAACGGAAAGTTTATTCTTCTATGGGCCAGAAAGCATGTTCTCAACTAAGAGCTATGATGATGCACTTAAGTGGATGAACTATGGTGCTGTTGAAATTGATGAGAATGGTGTGATGAGTATTTCTGTTCGTGATGTGAACGGAAAAACGCTGTACGAACAGACCATGTATCCTGAATAAAATATCAGGACTTTACTAAATCAACTTAAAAGTTTGCTCCCCCTTAATATATTGTTTTTAATATAATTAAGGTTAGCCGTCGCATGACTCCATGCGGCGGCTTTTTTTATTCATACAAACAATGCTGCCCTGTTGTTTATCGCTAAAATATTTTCTTTGCCTTGTGTTAACAGTATTGTCATATCAGGGAAATGAATTCCAATTAATCTAGTGAGTCTAGTGATCGGGTAACTGATCTTTTATTTTTGATTGGGAGAAAATAATGCGTTTGCGAAATACATTACTATTATCAATTATGATCGTGGCGGTATCTCCGCTGAATTCGGTTATGGCGGGTGGTAAACATCATGATAATGATGAAAATGACAGATATGAAAGTTCAAAAAAATCAAACAATGCGGTTCGCGTTGGCCCACGTCCTTATTTTCTGGTAGAGGATATGGATGAAAGTGCGTTAAAGAAAAAACTGGAAAGCTGTGGCAGCCAGAAAATTAAAAAAACCGATTTTTCTATCGGTCATCGTGGAGCAGGTATGCAGTTCCCCGAGCATTCCCGTGAGTCTTATGTTGCTGCTGCACGCATGGGCGCAGGTATTATTGAATGTGATGTTACCTTTACCGGTGATCGGGAATTGGTATGCCGGCATTCACAGTGTGATTTACACACCACCACTAATATTCTGGCGACCCCACTGGCAGCAAAGTGTTCAACTCCGTTCACAGCTGCTGTGATTGATCCGAATACCGGTGAAACAATTACCCCAGCAAGTGCACAGTGCTGTACTAGTGACCTGACTCTAGCTGAGTTTAAATCACTTAAGGCCAAGATGGATGCATCTAATCCGAATGCAACGACTGTTGCTGAATATATGAATGCAACGTCAAGCTGGCGGACTGATCTTTATTCAACTAAAGGCACTTTGATGACGCATAAGGAAAGTATTGCCTTATTCAAAGAGCTGGGTGTGAAAATGACACCTGAGTTGAAGTCAGCCAGTGTAGACATGCCTTATCAGGGTGATTACACACAGCAGGACTATGCTCAGCAGATGATCAATGATTACAAAGAAGCGGGTGTAAAACCTGAGAGTGTATTTGCACAATCATTTAATCTTGCCGACATTCTTTACTGGCAGAAAAATGATCCGGCTTTTGGTGAACAGGCTGTGTATCTGGATGATCGCGTTTATGAAGATCCTTCTTTCGTTGCCAGTCAGGCTGATATGGATAAGCTGGCCGCACAGGGTGTCAATATTATCGCTCCGCCTATGTGGGCGCTGGTGACATTGGATAGTTACGGAAAAATCGTACCTTCTAATTATGCCATGTATGCAAAGGCAGCCGGACTGGACATTATTACCTGGACTCTTGAGCGTTCTGGTCTATTGAAAAACGGTGGTGGCTGGTATTATCAGACAACTACAAATGCTATCAATAATGATGGTGATGCGATGGTGATGCTGGATGTGCTAGCTAAAGATGTCGGTGTGTTGGGTGTGTTTTCTGACTGGCCTGCAACGGTTACCTATTATGCAAATTGCATGGGTATAGAATAAGCGTTTAAATACGGGCGGGGAATTCTCCCCGCCCGTCTCTGTTAGGCACGGCTTCCTTCGACAAGGCTCTCCTGAGCAATGCCGAAGGGCTTCCTTCGACAAGCTTCCTTCGACAAGCTTCCTTCG
>CAZNRP010000063.1:0-16562 GCA_964575555.1 uncultured Thiohalophilus sp.
TTGTAGAGCCGCTGGAGAAATCTAGCGGCTTTTTTTGTTTGTGGCTCGGTTCGACTGAAGTCGAACCGGCTATATGATTTCTAGTCCCACGCTCTGCGTGGGAACCCATACCTCACACCACCTTGTCACCTTGTTTGTATACATACAAACAAGGTTGAACCTACAGTATAATCCCGGACGATATGATTAAGAACTCACAACCCTGGTTATTTGGCGCGGTGCTGGCGGGCTGTGCTATTTTTATATTTGAAGGCCGTATCATTCTGCTTACGGCGTTGATGCTGTTTTTGCCATTGCTGGATCGCAATGGGCTTCTGCCTGAATTTATATTCACGCGGGTTAAGCTTCTGCTCTGGGGTCTTTGTCTGTTGAGTGCATCCGGCATTATACTTTTCAATCCGGCGATGCTCAGTGTGGCGCTAGCAACGCTAATATTAACCGCGCTGCCAGAAGAGTGGTTTTTTCGTGGCTACTTTATGTCGCGGCTTGAACAGTCTGGTTTTAATTCTCTTTATGCCAACCTCGGCACCTCGATCCTGTTTGCACTACTGCATCTACCCACCCAGGGGCTGTTCGGCCTGAGCGTATTTTTTCCATCCTTATTTTTTGGCTGGGTGTATCAACACAGCCGGGATCTGGTGCTGGTGATTCTGTTACATGCCTTATCGAATATTTTCTTTTTTGCTTATATTAAAAACGCTATTAAACTGCCTGCGGCATTTCAATAGGCAGGCCACTACGTGCCCAGGACATCAGGCCACCGCGTAAATTGAAGACATTTTCATAGCCCTGCTGTTGCAGGAACATACAAACCTGGGCCGAGCGGGCACCGCTGCGACAGATAATGATCAACTCTTTATCTTGCTGCAATTCACTCAAACGTACCGGGACGCTGGCCATAGGAATCGCCCTGGCACCCGGCATGGTGCCAGCAGTAAATTCGTTCATTTCACGCACATCAATAACGTGAATGTCTTCGGTCTGCTCGTTCAGTCGCTGAGCCAGTTCCGTGGCGTCAAGTTCTTTAATGCTCCTATGCATGTCGCTATATCCTTTTTTCGTAAAGTTTCCGCATGATATATTAGGGTGTGCTAATATACAACCTTAGTATTTTAGTGAGTAATTCATTTCATTGTTTTTATTGAATATTTGTTCTGGATTAGGGTCAAAGAAGGGCACAATTTCGGACTAGGAAGGACTGAAGTCGAACCTATTGGTGTCGTATCGGGGTGATTTCATACATATTAGCTGCTCGACTGAAATTGAACCTACAGGTTAAACTTTGAAATGCTGAACCTTTGTCTTTAACTCAGCAGCAATACTCTCTAGTTCCTGACTCAAGACATCACTTTGTCCCGCACTGCTCACCGCCTTTTCAGAAAGATCATTGATAGCAATAATGCTCTGATCAACACTGGCAACCACTTGCGACTGTTCTTCAGAAGCCGCAGCAATCTGAGTATTGATGTCATTAACAGCCGAAATAGATTTCACAACATTATCTAATGACTCGCCGGCATGACTGGCCTGGATGACACTATGCTCGGCCTGTTGCTGACTCTGTTCCATGGTATCCACGGCCTTTTCGGAAATCGCCTGAAGTTGTTCAATCATTTCTCGAATTTCTTCCGTTGATTGTTGGGTCCGTGCGGCTAAGGTGCGTACTTCATCAGCGACTACGGCAAAGCCCCGTCCCTGTTCGCCGGCTCGCGCCGCTTCAATGGCTGCATTCAATGCAAGCAGATTAGTCTGTTCGGCAATGCCGCGGATAACATCTATCACCCCACCTACATTCTGTGCACCATCCTGTAACTGATTCATAGTACTGGCCGCTGCCTCAAGCTTACTGGAAAGCTGTTGTATATCATTTATCGCCACATTCACCGCAGACTGTGTTTCCTGAGTACTGCTATCTGTTTCAGAACTGGACTGTGCGGCTTCTGCCGCATGACGACTGACTTCTTCTGCTGCTGCCGCCATTTCATTTATCGCCGTGGCAATTTGATTTGTTTCATTGCCCTGATTCATCAGAGTTTCACTGCACAAATGATTAATCTGAACTAATTTGATAGATGAATTTGAAAGCTGCTGGGTAACATCAAAGATTCCACTAACCGTATTACGCATGCTTTCGGTAAACTGATTAAAACTTTTCGCAATATGAGAAATTTCATCATCCCCTTTTTCCGGTAAACGCAGGGTTAAATCTCCATCGCCTTCTGAAATATTTTGTAATGCCGCAAGTAGACCTTGCAGCCGTGAGCCGATAGCCTTTCGATAGATAATCAATAACATCAGGTACGCTATGATCATGGCAACAAGTATCACGCCGAGAAGAGTGTATTCAATATTTTTCCCGTTTGCCAGTGCCGCTGCAATGGATAAATCAACTTCCAGCACACCACGCACATCACCCCGTTTCCAGTCAGCTTTCGGGGTATCCGCGCGGCTGTTATGACAGGCAACACAGGCATCACTGACCATACGATCAGCAATTGCAACACGCATCACTGGCTCACCATTAATAGTATCGATGCGTCTGACAACAGAATCGGGATTACGATTTAATTCATCCCAGGCCTGTTGACCAAAATCATCCAGTTGCCTTGAGGCACGGTTAGGAAAAGGAAAGGCCGAATAGAGCGAAACGCTGGTGCCACCGGCGGAATATAATTTACTTAAGTCATGAATCATGGTTGCCGGTAATGGAATCGCATTAGGATCACCTTCATGTTCGAAGCTTCCTTTTATGCCATCCCGGCCTATCACTTTCTTAATGACATTCTTCACGTAATAGGCGCGTAGGGATTTAAGTTGATTAACCGTTCGCTGTGCGGCTGCAAGTGCATCGGCCTCAGCGTTGCGTTGAATTAATACCGGGGTCACTACGGCTACTGAAATGATGATAAGAATAAAAAGAAGAGTAACCGGGAAAAATAATTTCCAGAATAGTGATAAGCGCATAAAAAAACCTCAAAATTTATAATGCAATACCTAAGGAATTAACCAGTAATTCCTTAGTGATCAAATATAGTATCGCCTTATAAAATTAAAACTTTAGTCCGCTTAGCCTTATTATTTGCCCCTGTAATTAAGGTGTTATTTTCTATTTAAACATCTATTTTTTGCGGTTATTTTTTCTACCGCTATCCCGTCGTTGTTGACCACGCTTAACGACTTTATTGTTATCTTCTTTTGTTGTGTTAGCGTCGGTCTTCACACCCGCCAAAAGCTGCAATTGTTGAATATCTCTTTCTTCCAGATCTTTCCACTTTCCCAG
This sequence comes from uncultured Thiohalophilus sp., assembly GCA_964575555.1. Lineage (GTDB taxonomy): Bacteria > Pseudomonadota > Gammaproteobacteria > UBA6429 > Thiohalophilaceae > JAADGZ01. Next base: position 3,281 of record CAZNRP010000063.1, read on the forward strand.
TCGTAGATAACGTTTTAATTCAATACTGCCATAGCGAATACGGATAAGGCGACTGACTGAAAAACCAACGGCTTCCCAAAGCCGGCGTACTTCGCGATTACGACCTTCACGTAAAATCACATGGTACCAGTGGTTGCTGCCCTGCCCGCCCGAGTCCAGGATATTATCGAAATGCGCCAGGCCGTCTTCCAGCTTGATACCAGTTTGTAACTGTTTAAATATTTCTGCTGTTGCTTCACCCCGCACTCGCACCGCATATTCGCGTTCGACTTCGGTTGAGGGATGCATTAAACGATTGGCCAGCTCACCATCGGTGGTAAATAATAATAATCCAGACGTGTTGATATCGAGTCGGCCAATGGCAATCCAGCGGCCACGTCCTAATTTTGGCAGGGCATCAAAAATAGTCGGACGACCTTCAGGATCGTGACGGGTGCAAACTTCACCCAGTGGTTTGTTATAAGCAATCACACGCAGACGCGGGGCAATGTCCAGCTTGCGTAGAGGTTTGTTATCCAGGGTAATTTTATCATTACCGGCAGGATCAATTTGCTCGCCCAGTATAGCAACACGACCGTTGATTTTAATCCGACCAAGTTCGATCCATTTTTCAATTTCACGGCGGGAGCCATAACCGGCACGGGCAATAATTTTTTGTAGTCGTTCTTTCAATGGAGAGTTTCTGCCTGACGTATTTTTCTATGTAAGTTGGGCTGAGTGAAACGAAGCCCAACGGGATATCACATAATGTTGGGCTTCGCGTTGCTCAACCCAACCTACCGGTTTTTATTAACCGCTTACCGGTTCGGCACGTTCTTCGACTTCAGTGAGGTCTTCATCCGGAATCAATTCCTTGCTTTCCCCGGGCAGACTCAACTCCAGCTTTTCATTAATGGAATCAATGTCCCGGATCTCGGCCAGGCTGGGTAAGTCTCCCAATGAACCAAGATTAAAATAATCAAGAAAGCCACTAGTTGTAGCATAGAGTGCAGGTTTACCTGGTACATCACGATGCCCCACGACCTTTACCCAGTCACGCTCAACAAAGGCTTTAATAATTTGAGAGCTCACACTGACTCCTCGTACTTCTTCAATCTCAGCGCGAGTCACCGGCTGGCGATAGGCAATTAATGCAAGCGTTTCCAGTGAGGCGCGGGAATAGCGCGCAGGCCGTTCTTCCCATAACTTCGATACCCATTCCGCATAGTCTTGTCTAACCTGATAGCGATAACCGCTGCCGACTTCTTTTAACTCGACGCTACGTTCAGCCGCTTCTTCCTGTAACTGGCTTATCGCAGTCTTGATGGCATCACGCCCCGGATGACCTTCTTCAGGAAATAAACTCATTAACCGATTCAGGCTCATGGGTTCATCGGCAGCATAAATGACCGCTTCAATAATTTTTTTTAGTTCGTCTTCGTTCATAGTTTTAACATCAGCTTCTGTTAATTATTTACTTTACCGACAGCCTTTACATGAATCGGGCCATAAGCTTCGGTCTGCACCAGTTCCAACATTGACTGTTTGATTAACTCCAGAATAGCTAACAGGGTAACAATCACCCCGCCCCGACCTTCAGCGGCGTCAAACAGGCTAGTGAAGTCGGTAAACTGATCGGCGGATACGGCATCCAGTACCCGCGACATGCGTTCACGTACCGACAGGGGTTCCATTTCAATGCGATGTTTTTCATACATGGATACCCGTTGCAACACATCTTTAAAAGCGGAAAGAATGTCTTTCATTTCCACCCTCGGTGGCAGGCGCACAATTTTTAGATCGGGTGATTCGACATCCACCGGAAAAACATCTCGTCTCACCCGGGGCAGGGCATCAATATCTTCGGCAGCTTGTTTATATCGCTCGTATTCCTGCAAACGGCGCACCAATTCGGCACGAGGATCAGCTTCCTCGTCTTCTTCCGTAACCGGGCGCGGTAACAGCATGCGTGATTTAATTTCGGCCAGCATCGCTGCCATCACCAGGTATTCACCAGCAAGCTCAAGATGAATATCGATCATTACTTCTACATATTCGACATACTGATGCGTAATCGCGGCAATCGGAATATCAAGAATGTTCAGGTTCTGCCGTTTGATTAAATACAGTAATAAATCCAGCGGCCCTTCAAAGGACTCGGCTAAAAAAACTTCCAGCGCATCCGGTGGAATATAGAGATCCTTGGGCAGTTCAGTGACCGCTGAGCCCTGCACAATAGCGAAGGGCATCTCCGTCTGCTCAGTGACACTGGCGACTTCTGGTTGTTGGTTTTGATCGGTCATCTGCGTTTACACATTTCCAGTTGTCGGTTTGTCTTGGGACGAAGAGTACGATTGAAATCGTAGCTACAATTATCTGTATTCCAATCCCATGGCCTGACGCACTTCGACCATGGTCTGGCGGGCAACATCACGGGCGCGTTCGCAGCCTTCACTGATAATCTTACGCACCAGACCGCGATCCTGTTCGTATTCCTGGGCACGTTCTCGGATGGGGGCAAGCTCGGCCTTGACCGCATCAATCACCGGACCTTTGCAGTCAATACAACCAATCCCGGCACTGCTGCAACCGCTCTTCACCCATTCCAGCGTGTCTTCACCTGAGTATACCTGATGCAGTTTCCAGACCGGGCATTTTTCAGGATCACCCGGATCGGTTCTGCGAACCCGTGCCGGATCAGTGGGCATGGTACGAATTTTCTGCTCGATAGCATCGGGCTCTTCTCTTAATGATAAGGTGTTTTTGTAGGATTTGGACATTTTTTGTCCATCCAGCCCCGGCATTTTTGAGGCCGGTGTGAGCAGAGCTTCCGGCTCAGGCAGAATAATACGGCCACTGCCTTCCAGATAGCCGAGCAGGCGTTCCTTGTCACCCAGAGTAATATTCTGCTGAGAATCGAGCAGTGCCTGAGCTGTCGCCAAGGCTTCGCCATCCCCCTGTTCGGTATATTTCTTACGCAGATCCTTGTAAAGACGGGCATTTTTCTTGCCCATTTTTTTAATCGCGGCATCCACTTTTTCTTCAAAACCAGGCTCACGACCATATAAATGGTTGAAGCGGCGCGCCACTTCACGGGTCATTTCCACATGAGCGACCTGATCTTCACCCACCGGCACCTGTCCAGCCTTATATATCAGTATGTCGGCACTTTGCAACAGCGGATAGCCCAGAAAACCGTAAGTTGCCAGATCCCGCTCTTTTAGTTTTTCCTGCTGATCTTTGTAACTCGGTACCCGTTCCAGCCAGCCCAGCGGGGTAATCATGGACAGCAGCATGTGCAATTCGGCATGTTCCGGCACCCGCGACTGAATAAATAAGGATGCCGAGCCGGGATTCACGCCCACCGCCAGCCAGTCGATGACCATTTCCCAGACACTCTGCTCCAGCACTTCCACTTCTTCGTAGTGTGTGGTCAGGGCATGCCAGTCGGCGACGAAGAAGAAACATTCGTATTCATGCTGTAGTTTCAACCAGTTTTTTAAAACGCCATGATAATGACCAAGATGTAATGCGCCAGTAGGTCGCATGCCAGACAGCACGCGGTGCTGCGGGTTCGCCAGGGTATTCAATCCTCTCTCCTGAGATGGTTAATAATTGTGGTTATTTTTGCTGGTGATTATACTGTAATCGGCTGCGCAATGTAGGGTCACCTTTCAGGCGAATGTATTCGACTGAAGTCGAACCTTTATTCACCACAGAAGACACAGAGATGTTTTTAGAAGATGAGAGTGCTTGAATAGATTTTTCCCTGTGTCCTCTGTGGTGAAATTTTTTTGAACCGATCAGGCAATAAAATCCGGCACACCCATTCCCTGACGCAGGATTTCAGGCACCTCGGCGGTCATATCGACAACGGTGGTCGGCTCTACCCCGCAATGGCCACCATCAATGACCAGATCCACCTGATGCTCCAGCTGTTCACGGATTTCATAGGCCTCGGTCATAGGCATGTCCTCACCGGGCAAAATCAGCGTGCTGCTCATTAAGGGCTCATTCAGCTCGGCCAATAACATGCGAACGATGGCATTGTCTGGCACTCGCAAACCAATGGTGCGGCGCTTTGGATGCATCAGTCGTCGCGGCACTTCACGCGTGCCTTTTAATATAAAGGTGTAAGGACCGGGGGTATGGGCGTTCATCAGCCGGTAAGCCGTATTATCCACCTTGGCGTAGGTCGAGATTTCAGATAAATCACGGCAGACCAGGGTCAGATTGTGCTTGTCATCCACCTGCCGGATGCGGCGAATCCTGTCCAGCGCCTTTTTATCACCGATGTGGCAACCCAGCGCATAGGCCGAATCAGTCGGATAAACGATCACCGCGCCGTTGCGTACCAGCTCAACGGCCTGATGAATCAGTCGTTGCTGGGGATTGTCGGGATGGAGCTGGAAATATTGGCTCATTGCTGCGCGACGAAGGACGCGGGCAGCACCGTATTCTGTGCTTTCATAGTGCAAATCCAGGGCTGGCTTTCCCACACAGGAATGCAGTTAGTCGGCATAGGCGGGAGTTTACCCATATCCATATAAGGATTTTCCGGGCCATGATAGTCCGAGCCTGCTGATGCCAGCAGGCCAAATTGCTGGCTCATTTGCGCCATTTTCTGAACTTCATCCCGGCTGTGACTACCGGAAACTACTTCCAGCGCTTCCCCGCCTAATTCCTGAAATTCACCCAGCAACTGCCGCAGCCGAGTGGCACTCAGGCGATAACGAGCCGGATGAGCAATCACCGCCTGCCCCCCCGCCACATGAATCCAGCTCAGTGCCTCTTCCAGTGTGGCCCAGTCACCGGGGACGTAACCCGGTTTTCCCTGTACCAAATAGCGTTTAAAAACCTGGCGCATATCTTTGGCGTGTCCCTGCTCAATCAGGAACCGGGCAAAATGCACCCGACCAATAATTTTACCTTTGGCATAGTTTCGCGCCCCATCCAACGCCCCTTCGATGTTCTTTTTTGCCAACCGGCGGCCAATTTCTTCCGAACGCCATTGACGAAACGCACAGAGTTTCTGCAAACCATTGATTAACATCGAGTTTTCAATATCAAGATTAAGGCCAAGAATATGAATGGTCTTACTGCCCCAGCTCACCGAAAGCTCGGCACCGGCCACCAACTGCAAGCCCAGTCGCCCAGCTTCAAGCTGTGCCTCAGCAATACCGTCGATATTATCGTGATCGGTCAGCGCCAGCACATCGATATGGCGCTGTTTTGCCAGGCGTACGAGTTCCGCTGGGCAGAGGCTGCCATCGGAAGCAATCGAGTGCGAATGTAAATCATACTGAACAGGCATGGGCCGCATAGTTTAGCTTATCAGGCGGATAAGAGCATGGACTTTTGAACTTAAGCGGCATTCAGGGGTCTCAGTCCTGTGATTTTTACTGCTGACAGAAAACCATGCCACCTTAGTACAGCTATGCTAGAGTGGCCGATTTATAGAATGGGTCGTTACCGAAACCTCATGTCAGCTCTGGAAATGGATGCACAAACACTATCACAGGCGCTAAGCCGGATAGCCGACCACGTGATTGAGGCGCGGCGTAACGCATTTACTGAAACTAACCAGCAGGAACCGAATAAACTGGATGCCGATATAGATCGCTTTTTGAAGTTCATCGACTTAACTCAAAAAGGTAAAGATTATCCCTCACTACGCACCAAAACAGAGCCATTGACGGATCGTAATATTATGGCTGATTTAGGCTTGCAAGTGATAAACACCCTGAACCACTGGGCACTTCATCTGCAACTTGAAGATGCTGCCGGTGAAATTGAAACGCTCACTCTGAGCCTGGCGCTCTGGTGTGCCCGTGAAGATTGCCAATTGAGTGTGCTTGAACCGCTGGTCAACGCGGTTTCTGATTATGCTAACCGCCAATCCGAAGCTGAGATTATGAGTGAGCTGACCCTGGTCGTGGGTGAAATTATTGATGCGATCACCCCGGTCATAAAACAGGATACCGACCGCAGTGATCCGCATCGCCCCTGGCGACTGTTAAACTTTAACTATGGCATTATTGCCACCCGCAGTCTGCAACCGGCCATCATGGAACAGGCCTTTGAAAATATACTCAAACGTTTTCCTGACGATGCTGCCAGCTTTTTCCGCGAAGGCATGGAACAGATGCAGGCCATTGATTATCCCGATTATGTGCGCACGGTGATGGAAAAATATTTCGAAACCACGAATAATCCAACCTTACATTAACCTTTTTATAATATTATCCCGCTATGAAGTTATTATTTGATTTTTTCCCCATCCTGCTATTTTTTATTGCCTATAAAGCGTTTGGTATTTATGCCGCCACCGCCGTGGCCATTGCTGCCGCCGTCATTCAAAACGCCATCTTCTGGTTCCGCCACCGACGTTTCGAAAACATGCACCTGATTACCCTGGGTCTGATTACTGTGCTCGGCGGCGCAACGCTCATTTTGCAGGACAAGAGCTTCATTATGTGGAAGCCCAGCGCGGTTAACTGGATGTTCGCCATCGCCTTTATCGGCAGCCAGTTCTTTGGCGAGAAAACCCTGGTCGAACGGATGATGAGTCATGCCATTGAAATTCCCCGTTCGGCCTGGATGCGTCTAAATCTAAGCTGGGTTGTTTTCTTCATCGCCATGGGCTTTGCCAATCTATATGTCGCTAATTTTTATTTTATTGCCGAAGCCGCGCTGACCGCCGCTGCCAATGCACCCGTCGAAATCGAAGATTGCGCGGCTCAATTTAATGGCGAATTACTTGCTCTGTGTCAGACAGCCCATGAAGCCGAGGAACAATGGGTTAACTTTAAGCTGTTTGGTATGATGGGGCTGACTATTTTATTTGTCATTGGACAGGCTTTTTACCTGGCCCGCCATGTCAAAGATAATGATGATGACTTAACTGAAGTCGAACAGGAAAGCTAGTATGTGGTATGCCATTATTGCCGAAGACAGCGAAAACTCTCTGGAAAAACGCAAGGCAACACGCCCGGCACATTTACAACGTTTGCACGATTTACAGGATGCCGGTCGCCTCTTAATCGCTGGCCCCCATCCAGCTATCGACAACGCTGATCCTGGCACCGCTGGGTTTACCGGCTCATTGGTCGTGGCCGAATTTGATTCATTAAAAGAAGCACAACGCTGGGCTGAAAGTGATCCCTATCTTGATGCCGGGGTCTATGCAACGGTTACCGTCAAACCTTTTAACAAAGTTTTGCCCTGAACCCTATTTTGTACCGTTGAATAAGAATTTGCACTATAGCCCCCCTCCGGAGAGGGTTGGGGTGAGGGGAGACAACAAATACAAATATTTATGCAACAATTAATATCTTCCATCTGTTTATAAAAATTTTAAATTATCATAAGGACTTCATTACCATGAAAAAAGCTTTCTCTCAGTTCCTCATTACCGGCCTGATGCTGACCGCCATACCCACCTGGGTTATAGCAGGCAACTCAGTAGCCACCGTCAACGGCAAACCCATCAGCCAGAAAAGCTATGATTACTATCTCGCCCAGGCTATGCAGCGCAGGGGTAAAAACCAGCAGGGACAGGGTGGCATCAACCGTGAAGCGATTATTAATGAATTAGTCAATCGTGAGTTGCTGCATCAGGCTGCCGTTAAAGAAAAAATTGAAAATAATGAAACAATTGCCTTCCAGCTTCAACAGCTCAAAGTCGATGCCATGATTCAGGGCCTGATCAACAAGCTATCAAACGATAAGACGATCACCGAAAAAGATCTCAAGAAGGAATATGACAAACGTATCGCCGATGCCAAACTGTCCGAATACAAAGCACGCCACATACTTTTAAAAACCGAAGAAGAAGCGAAAACGGTAATCGCCGAACTCGACAGCGGTTCAAAGTTTGAAGAACTGGCCAAGAAAAAATCCACCGGCCCCTCAGCCAAAGACGGCGGTGATTTAGGCTGGTTTAATCCATCACAAATGGTGCCGCCTTTCTCTCAGGCCGTAGCTCAACTGAAAAAAGGCAGTTACACCAAGAAGCCGGTGAAAACCCAATTCGGCTACCATGTGATCAAACTGGAAGACACCCGCAAGCGCACCCCGCCCAAGTTTGAAGAAATCAAACCCCAGATTAAAATGATGCTGCAAAATCAACGTATTCAGAAATACATCACTGATCTGCGTAAAAAAGCAAAAATTGATATTGCAAAATAACACTACTCACCGCTAACCCATTAACGCCCTCTCCCTCCAGGGAGTAGGGCGGGCTTAGTAGTTCGATTTCAATCGAACAGGGGCGAGAGAAACAGTTTGGGCGGCTTCGATCTTGCACGGCTAAAACCGTACCCACAGTACAGTCATTTATTTTATTGGCATTTCAATCAGACCGCTATTCAGCATCTTCCCAATTCTTAATATCTTTAAGCTTAATTTAAGATTCATGTTATAAACTTTCAGGCAATACTGGCCAAATCTTTATTCGAGGAGTATTCGCCATGTCACAACCTGAAATGATCAAAGTATGGGATCCGCTGGTTCGCATATTTCACTGGACACTCGTTCTTGCCTTTACTGTTGCCTACTTCACTGAGGATGACTTCCTGACTCCCCACGTCTGGGCAGGTTACCTCCTATTGGCACTACTTCTAATACGTATAATTTGGGGCTTTATCGGCTCGCCTTACGCACGCTTCAACAATTTTGTTTACTCTATTGCAACCATCAAAAGCTACCTGACAGACACTATCGCCTTCCGTAGCAAACGCTATCTGGGACACAATCCAGCGGGAGGAGCCATGATTTTGTTGCTGATTTTCTCCCTGCTGATCACCAGCATCAGTGGACTGGCAATCTACGGCATCGAAGAAAAAGCGGGGCCATTGGCATCCATGCTGGGTCATCTTGGTGAATTCTGGGAAGAAGTTACTGAAGAGATCCATGAGTTTTTTGCTAATTTTACCCTGTTCCTGATCTTCATCCATATTGCCGGGGTCATCTTTGAAAGTCTGATGCACAAAGAAAGTCTAGTCAGAGCTATGTTCAATGGTTATAAGCGCCGCCAGGATGACAACAGGGATAACCACTAAAGATGAAAATTATCTTAACTGCCCTTCTCTACCTCCTTTCGACTGGCCTGCTGCTTGCCGACAATGATCATGATCTTGCTCGTGAGCTGAAGCAGGCCGGCGATATACTTCCCCTAGAGAAAATCCTGAAAAAGGTAGAGAAACTTCATCCAGGACATGTGCTTGAAGTTGAGCTAGAAAAAGAAGATCAGCGCTATACCTACGAGATCGAAACAGTTGATAAAAATGGCAGTGTCTGGGAAATGCAATTTGATGCAAAGACCGGCGAGCTATTAAATTCCAAAAAAGAAAAGTGAAATTATTATGCGCTTGTTATTAGTTGAAGATGATGCTGAATTGAGTCAAAGCCTGAAGAAAAGCCTCGAACAGGCTGGCTTTGCAATCGACACTGCCGACAATGGTGTTGATGGCGAATTCATGGGCAAAACTGAACCCTATGATTTAATCATTCTGGATTTGGGTCTGCCACAACGCAGTGGCCTGGAAGTATTAAAGAATTGGCGACGAGCCGGTTTAGCTATGCTGGTATTGATACTCACCGCCCGTGATGAATGGCACGAACGGGTTGAAGGTTTCAAAACCGGAGCCGATGATTATCTTGGCAAGCCCTTTCATGTTGAGGAAGTTATCGCCCGTGTTAATGCGCTGATTCATCGTTCAAAACAACAGCAGTCCGGTTCCATTATTAAAACCGGCGATCTAATACTTGATGAGGAATACCAAACTGTCAGCGATGGTAAGAAACTCAAACTTGAGCTTACCGGCACCGAATTCAGATTACTACGATATTTTATGCTGCATCCGGGTAAAATAATTTCCAAAACCACTATTACTGAACATGTGTATGACTATGATTCAGACAAAGATAGTAATGTTATTGAGGTCTATGTTAATAAACTACGACAAAAACTCGGCAAACAACGCATCGAAACCCGGTGGGGACAGGGATATATTTTTAAAGAGCATTTATGAGTAAATCGAACTCGTTACAACTTCAGCTTGGCCTGGGCTTGTTACTGAGTCTGCTGGTGGTATTTATTTTTCTCGGTTTTTTAATCAACCATTCGGTTCGTACCCTAACTGAGGATTATATACTTTCGCATTTGGAACATGATGCTGAGAGCCTCCTCGCCAGCCTCAGTTTTGATGAGCATAAAAAGCCTGTTCTTAATATTTCAAAACTGAATCTTATCTATCAACGTCCTTTTTCCGGACATTATTACCAAATCTATCAGGAACAAAACACAGCACTGCGCTCACGCTCACTCTGGGATAAAAAATTACAATTTCCTATTCCACTAGCGGGTAGAACGATAACGCAACATATTGATGGCCCGGAACAACAGCCACTACTGATGTATGTTGCCAGCTATACAAAGGCCGGGGTTGAGATAACAATTGCCGTTGCCGAAGATCTATCTCCCATCGAAGAGGATGTACAGGGCTTTCAACGCTATTTTATTATTACCGCATTGTTTGCCTTCTTTATTTTATATATGTTACAGCGTGGCTTGTTAAAGCACAGCTTTAAACCATTAACAAAACTGCAAGCCGAAGTGCAGGAACTGGAACGTGGGAATATTGACAAACTTAGTCAAAATGTTCCCGCTGAAATAAAACCATTGGTATTTGAAGTCAATCACCTGTTATCACTGATGGCCGAACGTCTGCAACGCTCACGCAACACGCTTGGCGATCTCGCCCACGCATTAAAAACACCCTTAACCTTATTGCGGCAACTTGCAGATGAGCAAACATTTGCCAGTAATATCGCCGCAAGGAAAATACTCCATCAGCAAACGGATAAAATGCTGGCATTGATTAATCATTCACTAAAACGTGCCCGCCTGGCCGGTGAAGGTCCCGCTGGCAGTAATTTTTCAATCAGCAACGATATACCGGCCCTGCTCGACACCCTGCAACATATGCATCGGGAAAAAGAATTTAAGTTTATCCCGGAAAGTTCTTTGCCAGAAATACTTGCCCTTGATCGCGAAGATATGCTGGAGCTACTCGGCAACCTGCTCGATAATGCCGGTAAGTGGGCAAAGAAAAATATTCAATTTCATCTGAGCATTCATAATGACATACTTCATGGCAAAATTGATGATGACGGTCCCGGCGTTAAAGCAGATAAAATTAAATTACTCACCCAACGTGGTCTACGCTTAGATGAAAGTGCGGCGGGACACGGATTAGGCTTAGCCATCGTCAAAGATATCATCCACCAATATGGCGGCGAAATTCAATTTGAAAATATAAATATGGCAGGTGGTCTCAAAATAGATTTTCAAATACCACTCAGTAAAGCCTCGGGATTGACTGATTAGCCTTACAAACCCCCTCTCCCCAGTTGTAGGGTGGGCACGGTTATATTAGTGCCCACGCGGAGAATTAAAGTCTATCGGGCAGCACTGCTCATATGAAGCTACTCCCTGTCTTCTTTCATACCAGCCACGGCTGCGATTAACCATGGCCACCGCAAACAACATCAACGGAACTTCAATCAATACCCCCACCACGGTTGCCAGTGCTGCACCCGACTCAAAGCCAAACAGAGCAATAGCCGTGGCCACCGCTAGTTCAAAAAAATTACTGGCACCAATCAAGGCCGATGGCCCGGCGATGCAATGTGGAGACTTGACGGCACGATTCAACAGATAGGCCAGGCCTGAATTAAAAAATACCTGAATCAGAATTGGCACTGACAATAGGGCAATCACCAGGGGCTGATTTATTATCTGATCGCCTTGAAATGCAAATAGTAATATAAGCGTTGTTAAAAGTGCGAGTAATGAAACAGGATGCATACGTGCAAGAACACGCTGTAAACGTACCTGACCCTGCGTATTATTCAATAGCCATCCACGCCATACATTAGCAATAATAAGCGGTACCACAATGTAGATAAGCACTGAGATTAATAGTGTGTCCCAGGGAACCGTGATCGCGGACAAACCCAGCAACAAGCCAACTAGCGGGGCAAAAGCAAAGATCATAATCACATCGTTGAGGGCAACCTGTGACAAAGTAAAATGAGGCTCGCCTTTGCTTAAATGACTCCAGACGAAGACCATCGCAGTACAGGGTGCAGCCGCAAGAATAATTAATCCGGCAACATAACTGTCAAGTTGATCCGCAGGTAAACTATCTTCAAATACTCCATAGATAAAAAACCAGGCTAATGCGGCCATGGAAAAAGGTTTGACCGCCCAGTTCACAAATAAAGTAACACCCACCCCACGCCAGTGCTGACTGACCCCTTTGAGCGCACGCAGATCAATTTTTAATAACATGGGAATAATCATCAACCAGAGCAGTCCAGCAACAGGCAAGTTAACGCTGGCAATTTCCAGCTTTGCGATTAACTGGAAGACATTATTGAAAAAGTTACCCAATGTAATACCGATAATAATACATAGAAAAACCCAGACAGTAAGGTAACGCTCAAATATGTTCATTAGGATAATTCCTTTACGGTTAACTCCCATACTCTGCGTGGGAATGCATACGGTGGTGACAAGTTGATACGAGATATGGATTCTAATGGAGACCATGAAAACCAGACAAAAGTATGACTGAACTCGAACCTACACAAACGAACCTGCATTTATTTTCAGCATACTGCCTCTGGTCGGTTGTTCATGCTCCTTAGCCTTTTTTTATCGGCTACAAAAACTTCACTACGGCGAACACCCTCGAGAGTTGTTTGCAGGTTATTTTGCATCCAGACAGGCAATTTAAGATTAATACGATAATACATCCAGGTACCTTCTCGTCGAGTTAGTAGCAAGCCAGACTCACGTAATAATGCTAGATGACGGGAAATCTTCGGTTGAGAAAGCCCGAGGGCATGAGTAAGCTCACAAACACAGAGCTCGCCCTGCCCCTGCAATAACATCAAGGTACGCAAACGAACATCATTGGCTAAGGTTGCAAAAAATACATTTTCATCAATATTCATGATGCACAAATATACTGTATTTCATATATATGGTCAAGCATATATATTATGCAGGCTCGATTTTAATCAAGCGGGACGAGGGAAATAGTTGGGGGAAACTTCGACCTGGTTCGACTGAAGTCGAACCTACAGCCATACATACGGCTGAACAATATACAGAAACTTCCCTTGTTTGTATGAGTGTAGAAGCTCAGCACGAAGGTGGAAACTACCACATTGGAACCCCGTTCGTCCTGAGCTTGTCGAAGGAAGCTTGTCGAAGGAAGCTTGTCGAAGG
>CAZNRP010000064.1:0-16340 GCA_964575555.1 uncultured Thiohalophilus sp.
CGACCTGCCGCTTAGGAGGCGGCTGCTCTATCCTGCTGAGCTACCGGGGCATGGGTGAAATGAAGGGTAAAAATTGGTGGAGCCGAGGAGGATCGAACTCCCGACCTTCGCATTGCGAACGCGACACTCTCCCAGCTGAGCTACGGCCCCATTTAATGATGGCATTATTCTAGCATCGGCACTGCTTTGAGGCTATGGTCGGGTGGAAGATAATATGTTTTTTAGGCTTTGGCCAGACTGTGGTGTATTTGACTGTGTGAGGTTTCGCCGCTGGCGGTGTAGGTTGTTACCTGTGGCGTTTGACCTTTTAAAATTGCCAGAGCTTTTTCCGTGCGTCGGCGATTTTTTTCGAGAATAATACCGTTGATCTGGTTTTGTTTGCGACACTGTCGGGTGAGTGTCTCGATTTTCTCCCAGATAGCAATGGTCTCATCTTTAGTTGGTGCCGTATGTCGTTGCAGATAGGCCATGATACCGCTACTGTTTAGATCAAGACCGGCAGCCTGCAATAGTGCATGTCGTTCATTTTCCATATCTTCAATAAAGTCAAACAGGCGATTTTTGTCCGTTGCTGTACGAATGATATTTTCCATATCATTTTCGGTCAGGGCAACGTGTTCCGCTTCCAGTGTTAAGACTAGTTGAGCGAGGTGTTCGGCTAGATCACGAAGTATCAGTGTGAGGTTTACATTGGCCATGAGTGCACCCGTATAAATTTAAGTATTAGACGCTTGATGAGGTTTAATTCAGGGGTGAATCGCATTTTCAAGGTCAATCATTTTACTGGCAACACGATCGGCGTCAACATTGTACTCACCATTATTGATTGCAGATTTCACTTGATTGATTCGGTTATTATCCACGGGTGTCTGGTTGGCAAGACGCTGCTCAATATCTTTCAGCCGGGCGGCTGTGCTGGTCAGGCTGACTTTATCGGCACCATCAGAGGATGTATTATTGCTTGTGCGGGCGCTATTATCATCGGCATTCTCAAGCCGTTGCGACGGACGCGTGCCTGACGCTAAGGTCCTTGATGAATTTATGTTTGTGATGTCATTAGCCATTTCTAACTACTCCTGGATCTATTTGGCGGTTCTTCAATAAGTTGAGTCAGGCCAAACGCATAGATCGCTGTTTGATTTAGCGGCCTACTATTCTAAAACTTGATAGTCGCTATGAATATTAATTTGTTACATACTGATTTTGACGATTCCTATTGCCACTACAATGGCCTGAATTTCGCGCTTACTACTCTGGTTTTTCACCCTGATCATATCGCCTTTACGGCCATCCATCAGTGCCCGTCCTTTGACGCGAATGGCTAGAGTGTTGCTGGAAACCATAATTGTCACAATATCCCCTCGTTTAACCAGCTTACGCACATCCAGCATACCATTGGTCAGTACATCTCCACGGCGCAGGCTGCGTTTGAGTATTTTACCCTGAACTTCATTTTTATCAATAAAGTAACCGTTTGTGAGTCGGGATATATTTATCCGGCGTGATTCAAGGTCACTGAGCTGTAAAACATTTCCTCGAGCCAGATTCTGTCGCATTGTCAGAACCTCGGTGTAACGAATGATATTGATCGGGACATGGATCTTCCACATTTTGTTTCCCCGGCAGCGTACCCCGAGGCTGCTATGGCCCACAAGACGGGTGCTATCCGAGCCAAAGACTTCGAGTGGCTGGTCACATTTGTCCAGCCTGAGTCGTTGATCGAGATGTCCGATTTCAAAGTCACTGTTTTTATCCTGTATCAATTTACTCTTTATATAGTGCTGCAGGGTGTCACGTATATTTTTAATCGACTCATAATCACGGGCTAAAAGGTCAATTGGGAAAGTCAGTAACAGCACAATTGTCAGTAGTATACATACCCGTCTTCTGTAGAGGATATCGGCCGGTAAAATTATTTCTTTAGATAACAAGCTGTTAAAAAGGCTAAATTGTCTACTGGTCGGTATTTTGACGCTTTGTTGTGGCTGGATATAAAGCATGTGGCACCTAAGGTATTGAAACTACAATAAATGTTTGCATTCCATGGTCACGGTAATCGTGGCTAGTGTTCATTAATTATGCAATTGATATGCCATTGAATTCTAATCCGGATAGGATGGATAAAACACATACTCAGATAGATTTTGCCATGCTGACAGTGCCATCCTGCTTAAGTAAAGTTTGAACGCGCCGATACTATTTTGTAGCAAAAACAGAATGGAGTAGGGCATGGCTGGTATTTTAGATGGCATTGATCAAAGAACGAAGCTGGTAGGTGAAAATCGCCTCGAGCTTCTGTTGTTTACGTTGGGTGGGCATCAACGTTTTGGTATCAATGTCTTTAAGGTTCAGGAGGTCATTCAGTGCCCGCCGTTAACACATATGGCAAATGCTAATCCTATGGTGCGCGGTATTACTCATATGCGTGGACGCACGATATCTATTATTGATCTGGGTATGGCGATTGGTAAAAAACCCATTGAGAGTACCAGTGATTCTTTTGTGGTTGTTGCGGAATACAATCGCTCGGTTCAGGGTTTTTTAGTTACCGCCGTCGATCGTATTGTTAATATGAAGTGGGAGGAGATTAAAACGCCGCCCAAAGGTCTCGGAGCAAATAATTATATGACTGCTGTTACCGAAGTGGATGGTGAATTAATTGAATTGATTGATGTGGAAAAAATTCTGGCCGAACTTATTGGCGTTACTACTGAGATTTCAGATACCACTCAGCTCGAAGGTGCCAATGATCGCCCCATTCGCTTATTGGTGGTGGATGACTCCAGTGTTGCCAGGAATCAAATCAAACGAACATTGGAGCAGTTAGGGATGGAATGCATACTGGCAAAAAATGGACGCGAAGGTGTTGATACTCTCCTTGATATGGTTAAGGAGAATGAAAATATTAGTGAACAGATTGATGCGGTTATCTCGGATGTGGAAATGCCTGAAATGGATGGCTATACCCTGACAATAGAAATTCGAAAAAATGAATATCTGAAGAATTTACCGATTTTATTACATACATCACTGAGTGGGACCTTTAATAAGAATATGGTGAGCAAGGTCGGGGCCGATATGTTTGTCCCCAAATTTAATGCAGAAGAACTTTCTGAATCGGTGCGCTCTTTATTAAAAGATAAAGGTGTGACTCAGGCTTGAGCTCAACAATAATAACTTTACGCTATGTCTTAGGATAAGGAACCCAACCTACGTGTCTCAATTAAAACTTTCAGATTCAGATTATGACTCTTTTCGCAAGATTCTGGAGGATGCCTGCGGTATTGTTTTGGGAGAAAACAAACATTATCTTGTTACCAGCCGCCTGAATCGTTTATCCGAAGAACTCTCTTATTCCAGTCTTTCTGACATGCTGGATAAATTACGCAAGGGTGGTGATGCCGCGCTCAAGGCGCGGATAGTTGATGCCATGACGACAAATGAAACAAGCTGGTTTCGTGATCGTTATCCCTTTGATATGTTGAAAAAATCATTATTTCCCGAACTTGCAAAACTAAAACCTAATCCCCTGAGAATTTGGTCAGCCGCCAGCTCCACTGGTCAGGAGATTTACACCATCAGTATGACGGTTCATGAGTTTAAAAAATCCAATCCTGGTCTGATGAATGGCCGGGTGGAAATTGTAGGCACGGACATTTCACCTACCGTGATCAAGACTGCAAGGGATGCTAAATATGATGAACTCAGTATGGGACGAGGCTTGAGTGATGAGCGTCGGCAACAGTTTTTTGACGATAATAAAGACGGTGGCTGGACAGTGAAACCGGAAGTGCGTCTGGGTACTCGCTTTACTGAGCTTAATCTTTTAAATAGTTATACGTCACTGGGCAAGGTGGACATTATTTTTTGTCGCAATGTTTTGATTTATTTTTCCAGTGAAATGAAAATCGATATCCTCGATCGTATGGCTAAAGTACTCAAACCCGGCGGTCTGTTATTTCTGGGGGGATCTGAATCCCCAACCGGCTATACCAAGGCTTACGAAATGGTGCGCTATCCTGAAGGTGTGGTCTACCGGCTCAAGGGGTGAGCGCTGCCCGTACCCGAATAATAAAAAACTTTTTATCACAGAGGACACGGAGGTCAGGATTCAAAAATCTCTTTCCTGTTCTTGCCGTGCATTTCATCAGCTGTTGCGAAAGTTCTATTATCTCAAAAACCTCTGTGTCCTCCGTGTCCTCTGAGGTTAATTTTTTTAGTTATTCTATATTTAGATCCCCGACACAGTTTGCCGCTTCGGCTTTTCCTTGCCGTTCCCAGCGGCAAGTTTTCCAGAGAACCGCTATAAGTCTTTGAAATATAAGTATCCATGAACTTGGCATGTGCTTTGCAATTTGTATCTCGTAAACAAACAACAGGAACAAAGGGCTGCACACAATGCCAATGAATTTTGACAGTATTGTTGGACCACACGAAAAAGCACTGAATATGCAGGCCTATCGTGCCCGTATTATAGGCGCTAACCTGGCCAACGCTGACACTCCGGGTTATAAGGCGAAGGATGTGGATTTCAAAGCCGCCATGTCGCAGGCTGAAACTGCCGGTTTTACTCAAAGGCTCACTACGACTAATCGCATGCACATTCAGGCGGAAGGTTCGGCCTTTGGGGCTGAATTACTTTATCGTCAGCCCTTACAGCCGTCACTGGATGGCAACACCGTAGAAACACAAGTGGAGATGGCGGAGTTTACTGAAAATTCCATGCGTTATCTGACTAGCCTGCAAATTTTAAGCGGGCGTTTTAATAAAATGATCTCAGCACTGAGGGGAGAATAATCGTGTCACTGTTTAATTTATTTGATACGGCCGGTTCAGCATTACATGCACAGACCATTCGTTTGAATACTACCTCGAGTAATCTTGCAAATGCCAATAGTGCGAGCAGTAGCACGGGTGAAACCTATCGCGCAAGGCAGCCGGTATTTGCGGCAATCATTGATGAATTTGCGATTGACGGTGGCGCGGTCAGCGGCGTGCGAGTGATGGGCATTGTAGAAAGTCAGAAGCCATTACGGCAGGAATATCAGCCTGGTAATCCTCTGGCTAATGAAGAGGGTTATGTGTTTATGCCCAACGTCAATGTGGTTGAGGAAATGGCCAATATGATTTCTGCTTCACGTTCTTATCAAACCAATGTGGAAGTCATGAATACCGCAAAACAGATGCTGATGCGTACCTTGTCGATGGGGCAGTAGGAGACAGTTCATGGAAAATATAAATAAAGCCGGTGTCACTTCATTCGAAAGTCTTGGCCTGACCAAAACCGTTAAACAACAAACGGCGGAGCAGCCCAAGCTGGGACAGGAAGAATTCATGAAACTGATGCTCACTCAGATGAATAATCAGGATCCCTTCAAACCCATGGAAGATGGTGAGTTCTTAACCCAGATGGCCCAATTCAGTGCAGTTAGCGGCTTAAAAGATATTAAAGATTCATTTTCCTCTCTATCGGACTCATTGAAATCAAGTCATGCCTTACAGGCTTCAAGCATGGTCGGGCGTAAAGTGCTGATTCCGGGTGAGGTGGCAAAATTAGATCCTCAGGGTGACATCAGTGGTGCAGTTGAATTACCTGCAAGTAGTTCAAATTTAAAAATTCACATCATGGATTCACAGGGACAGGAAGTGAAAACTCTGGATATGGGCAGCCAGTCAAAGGGTATGGTGAATTTCAAATGGGATGGAATGAAACAGAGCCTGGATCAGGACGGCAATTTACTTAACGATGGTCGTGCTGTTGCTGGTAATTACACCATTAAAGCAGAAATGGTTAGCGAAGGAAAACAGCAATCAGTAAAAACACTGGTGCTGGATGCGGTGGAAAGTGTTTCATTAGGTGCGAATGCACAGGGCATGACATTGAATCTCGCCAATGGCGGATCAACGGTCATGAGTTCGGTTAAACAAATATTTTAAGCCCCACTAAATTGTAATTAGATAGAGGATTAGATCATGCCATTTCGTTCAGCACTCAGCGGTATTAACGCCGCTTCCGAAGATCTTAAAGTTATCGGCAACAATATTGCCAATGCTAGTACCACCGGTTTTAAAGAGTCACGTGCCGAGTTTGCCGATGTTTATGCGGCAACTGATGGTGCGGCATCCAATGCCATTGGTGCCGGTGTCCGACTATCTGAAGTGAAACAACAGTTCGGACAGGGTAATATCGGTTTTACCGATAATAAACTGGATATGGCGATTAATGGGCGCGGTTTTTTTATTCTTGATGATAATGGTTCACGGGTGTATACCCGTGCCGGATCTTTTCAGGTTGATCGTGATGGCTTTGTAGTGAATGGTGGTGGTAATAAACTGGTGGTGAATAATGCTGATGACAACGGCAATGTAACCGGCTCGGTTGGGCCGCTACATCTGGATAACTCAAATATTGATCCACGGGCCACCACCAAACTGGATGTGGGGGTGAATCTGGATAGTTCACAGGTACGTCCTACCACCCAGCCCTTTGATCCTGAAGTACCTAACTCATTTAATCACTCGACCTCATTAACCATGTACGATTCTCTAGGTACTTCACACCTGGCAACCATGTACTACGTTAAAACAGATACCCCGAATCAGTGGGAAACTCATATGTTTGTCGATGGTAAGGATGCAAAAGGCGGAACATCTCCTCCTTATACCAGCGATCAATTGATGTTCAACGGTGCAGGAGCACTGACGTCTATTAACGGCACGCCGGTTCCTCCTGGGGTTATTGGCTATGAAAATATTGTACTGGATACCGGTGCAGATCCACTGAACATTGAAATTAATTTACTTTCCAATACTCCCACCACTCAGTTTGGCAGTCGCTTTAATGTCAGTGCGCTGACCCAGAATGGTTACGCCTCTGGTCGCTTGAGTGGTTTTGATATCGGTGACTCTGGCATCATCAAGGCACGCTATACCAATGGTCAGGCCAAGGTACTGGGACAGGTGAGTATGGCGGATTTTGCTAATACCAATGGCTTGCAACAACTGGGCGATACTTCATGGGCGGAAACTTTTGCTTCTGGTACAGCATTAGTTGGTACGGCGGGGTCAGGCAGTCTCGGGGTTTTGCAATCCGGTGCACTGGAAGGATCAAATGTGGATCTCACCGGGCAACTGGTGGGCATGATTGAGGCGCAGCGAAATTTCCAGGCCAATGCCCAGGTGATCACCACCGCTGATACCATTACTCAAACAATTATTAACATCCGTTAGTAGTAGACAGGAATAAATTATGGATCGCATGTTGTACATTGCCATGACCGGTGCGAAGCAAAATATGCAGGCACTGGCAGTGACCTCCAATAATATTGCCAATAGCAATACCACTGGATTTCGCGCTGACTTTGCCGCCATGCGCAGTATGCCCCTGTATGGCGATGGACACCCCTCGCGAGTCTATGCCATGGCCGAACGTCCGGGAACCGACTTTAGCCGGGGGGCAATGATTACTACCGGGCGTGATCTGGATATTGCGGTTGCCGATGATGGTTTTTTAGCCGTGCAGGGTCTGGATGGCAATGAAGCGTATACACGTGCCGGTGATTTAAAAGTTACGATCTTAGGTCAACTGGTGACCGGACAGGGACTTCCGGTGATAGGTGAAAGTGGTCCTGTCAGTATTCCGCCTTTTCAGAAGTTGGAAATAGGCGTTGACGGCACGATTAGTTTTATAGCCGAAGGGGATGAAGCCCTGTCTATTCGTGAACATGATCGGATTAAAATTGTAACCCCCCAATTGTCAGAACTTTATAAAGGCAAAGATGGCTTATTTCGTCTTAAAGATGGCAGTGAAGCCGAAGCAACCGCCGATGGGCATATTATTTCCGGAACATTGGAAGGCAGTAATGTGAATGCCGCTGCCGCATTGGTAGACATGATTGAGATTGCCCGACAATTTGAAATACAAACCAAGATGATGAAACTGGCCGAGCAGAATGACGAACGCACAGTACAGATTTTACGTCTGTCATAATATTTTTGAGCAAGCAGGTTTGCTGTTAAGCGAACGCAGAGTGGAGCAAAGTAAATGAGTGGATCTTTGTGGATATCAAAGACGGGCCTTGAAGCACAGACTAATCGTCTCTCGGTGATCAGTAATAATTTGGCCAATGTTAATACCACTGGCTTTAAACGTTCGCGTGGCGTGTTCGAAGACCTACTTTACCAGAATGTGCGTCAGGCGGGCGGACAAAGCAGCCAGGATACAGAGTTACCCTCCGGTCTCTATTTAGGTACCGGTGTGCGTACCGTGGCCACTCAGAAAATGCATACTCAGGGCAGTATTCTGCAAACTAATAATTCTTTAGATGTGGCCATTCAGGGGCAGGGCTATTTTCAAATCCTGCAACCCAACGGCACTATTGCTTATAGCCGTACCGGTGAGTTTCAGGTGAATTCCAATGGTGAGTTGGTAACTGCATCGGGCTATAAACTTGAACCCAGTATTATCGTTCCCGACAATGCCCAGAGCGTAACCATTGGGCGTGACGGGGTGGTCTCGGTGGTGCAGCCGGGTAATCCCAATCCGGCTCAGGTTGGTAATATTCAACTGGCCAATTTTGTTAATCGCTCCGGTCTGGAACCCGTGGGTGAAAACCTTTACATGGAAACCAAGGCCAGCGGTTCGGCGCGAGTGGGCAACCCGGATTCCCAGGGCCGGGGATCGTTAGTGCAGGGTGCACTGGAAAGTTCTAATGTGAATATCGTCGAAGAACTGGTCAACATGATTGAAACCCAACGTGCCTATGAAATGAATTCCAAAGCGATTTCTACTGCCGATGAAATGCTGCAATACGTTAATAATAATTTGTAACCCTGAACAGGTAAGCACATGAATAAATCAAGAGTTTTAATTTGTCTTGGCCTGGTTGCCAGCATGGGCCTGCAACAGGGTTGCGGGATTACCTTCCGGCCACGGGCCGATAGTTTTGATCCGGCTGCGCCCAAGGTTACCAATTTGCCGCGCAAGGATAACGGTGCGATTTATCAAACCGGGATGACGGTGGGCTGGTTTCAGGATGTTACTGCCCATGCGGTGGGTGACATTCTAACCATTAACTTACAGGAAAATACCAATGCTAGCTCCAGTTCGAATACCAATACCTCCAAGGATCAAACGGTAGAAATGCCTGGGCCGACTCTGGCCGGTCAGAAGATCACCAACAAGGATGGTATTGAGGTGCTGGAAAATAATATTGAAGCTGGGAGAGAGTTTTCCGGGCAGGGCACCAGTTCCATGAACAGTACTTTCAGTGGCACTATTACCGTTGTGGTTGCTGAAGTCTTACCTAATCGTAATTTGGTGGTGAAAGGTAAAAAACTGGTGACCTTGAATCAGTCGGAAGAAATGATTCAGTTCTCCGGCATTGTGCGGCCACTGGATATTAAGCCGGACAACACCATAGCCTCCAGTCGAGTCGCCAATGTTTATGTGGCTTATGCTGGTGATGGTGCACTGGATTCAGCTAACAGCATGGGACCACTGGCGCGCTTCTTCCAGAGCGGGGTCTGGCCGTATTGATCGACTGTGGGTTCGGTTGTAGGTACGACTGAAGTCGTACATCATGACCAGAACCCGCCACCTTAGATTCAGTCGTACCCCCCAGGCAAAGTTGGCAACAAACTTGCTTTAATCTTCTTAACGAAGAAGAGGATAATAAAATGCTATCAGCTAAAGATCTTAGTTTTACCATTATTGTGGGGCTCATCATTATTCTGGGTCTGGGCAGCGGGGTTGCCCGCGCCGATCGGATCAAGGATGTGATGAAAATTGCCGGTGTTCGCAGCAACCAGCTTCTCGGCTACGGTATTGTGGTGGGCTTGAATGGCACCGGTGATGGCACCGGCGGACGGCAGATAACCAGTCAAAGTATTCGCAACATGCTGAGCCGTTTAGGGGTGACTTTACCGCAGAATTTAAATATTAAACCGGATAACACCGCAGCGGTAATGATACATGCGACCCTGCCGGCTTTTTCCAAAGTCGGTAAGTCCATTGATGTCACTGTGTCCTCCATGGGCGATGCCAAGAGTTTGCGTGGCGGGACTTTGCTAATGTCGCCGTTAAAAGGTGCAGATAATCAGATTTATGCGGTGGCACAGGGCAGCGTGATTGTCAGTGGTTTTGGCGCACAGGGATCGGATGGCTCCAGTATTACCGAGAATATTCCCAGCACCGGGCGGGTTCCCAATGGGGCCATGGTGGAACAGGTAATCGATACGCCGTTTGGTACTCGTAAGGATATTGTGCTGAATTTAAACCAGCCTGATTTCACCACGGCCAAACGGCTGACCGATGCGATCAACAAATCAATCGGGCCGGGAACGGCCTACAGTATTGATTCCGGTTCCGTTTCTGTCAGTGCACCGATGGATTCTTCGCAACGGGTGGCCTTTATTTCGATGTTAGAAAACCTGACTATGACCCCTGCCGAAGGGGTGGCACGAATTATTATCAATGCCCGAACTGGCACGGTGGTGATTGGAAAATATGTACACGTATTACCGGCGGCGGTTTCGCATGGTAGTTTGACCGTGACGATTACAGAAGATCCACAGGTGAGCCAGCCGGCACCGCTGTCCGGTGGCAATACAGTGGTAGTACCACGGTCAAATATTGCCGTCGAAGAAAAAGCTGATCCCATGTTTGTATTCAACCCAGGCGTTTCGCTGGATGAAATTGTCCGCGCGGTGAATGAAGTGGGTGCTTCCCCCAGCGATTTGGTAGCCATACTCGAAGCTCTCAAAGCCGTAGGTGCACTGCGGGCGGAATTGCTGGTGATATAGAAAAAATTTCAACGTAGAGGCGCAGCACGTAGGTTGGGCTGAATGGTTTTCATGAAGCCCAACAATATTGCTGAACACTGTTGGGCTTCGTGTTACTCAGCCCAACCTACGGTTTTTATCCTGTTCCCATGTTAGTCCGTGCCTTTGCGTTAAGATCCTTTCTCAACAAATCCCCCTGAAAAATAAATTTAGGCACAGAATCTGCATATTATAAAATTATGCAAATGTTGTCTTCACAATTATCCCCGTCAACGCTTAGCCAGGACGTATACACCGATCTGAGTGGACTTTCTCGCCTGCGTAAACAGGCACAGGAAGATCCCGAAAAAACACTGAAAGCCGTGGCCCAGCAATTCGAGGCACTGTTCATGCAAATGGTTTTAAAAAGTATGCGTGATGCAAGTTTTGGTGATCCTATTTTTGATAGTTCACAGAGTGAGTTTTACCAGGATATGTTTGACAAACAGCTTACCTTGAACATGACTCAGGGACGGGGCATGGGCATGGCGGAGGCACTGGAACGGCAGATGCGGGGGCAGATCCAGATGCCAGTATTAGACAACGATCTCTCTGCTACTAACGATACAGAGAAAAAGAAATCGACTGAATTTATTATGCCGGTATTAAACTCGGTGAGTATTACTGCGCAGAAACCGCAGACAGATAAAAATGTCACGATGAAGAGCAATGAAGATATAAGCTTCTCCTCACCGGAAGCTTTTGTCCGGCAACTGTTGCCGCTGGCACGCAAGGCCGCCGATAAACTGGGGGTGGATGCAGAAGTCTTGCTGGCCCAGGCGGCACTGGAAACAGGCTGGGGAAAACATATTAGCCAGCATGCTGATGGTAGCAGCAGCAATAACCTGTTCAATATCAAAGCCAGCCATGACTGGGAAGGTGGACGGGTAGCGATTCGCACTTTGGAATATCGTGATGGTGTGGCGAAACATGAGCGAGCGGCTTTTCGTGCATACGACAGCTTTGCCGACAGCTTTAATGATTATGTTGATTTTCTGAAATCCCGTCCCCGCTATCAGTCAGCACTGGAGCAGGCCGGTGATCCGGAAAGTTTTATCCGTGAGCTGCATGGGGCCGGTTATGCGACTGATCCAAATTATGCCGACAAGATTTTAAATATCATGCAGCGTTCTACCTTGCAGACCGCAATGGAAAATGGAAATCATTATGCGGGTTAGGATGAATTCATTCGAATGGCTATGTAATGCGGAGCATGCAGATGGCCGGTGATGTGCTTGGTATCAGTGTTTCCGGTCTGTTAGCGTCACAGCGTAATCTGTCGACCACCAGTCATAATATTGCAAATGCCAATACTGAGGGCTATTCACGCCAGCGAGTTGAAGTGGTTGCTCGCACGCCTCAGGCAAGAGCGAATGGTGCCGTGGGTACCGGTGTTATGGTCAGTCATGTCGGCCGAGTTTATGATCAGTTTGTGGCCGGTGAAGTGCGTGACAATACTTCAAGTAGCACTGCCTTCAGGGTTAACCATGATTATACCAGCCAGGTGGATAATCTTTTATCCGATCCTAATGCCGGTCTTTCTCCTTCATTACAATCATTTTTTGCCGCAGTCAACAGTGTTTCCGATGATCCTTCTTCGACTTCAGCCAGGCAGGTTCTGGTTAGCGAAGCGCATTCTTTAGGCGATCGATTTAATTATATTGATGATCGATTTAGCACGATTCGAAAAGGTGTTAACCGCGACGTGCATAATATTGTGGGTGAAATCAGTGAAATTGCGGACTCCATTGCCAAGCTTAATGACACGGTGGTCAGAGCCAGAGAAATTGGTGGCGGCTCACCCAGTGATTTGCTCGATCAACGTGATCGCTTAGTTGTTAAATTATCCGCACTGGTGTCGGTGCGCGTGGCTGAACAGGAAGATGGACGGCTGAATGTGTTTATGGGCAATGGTCAGGCGCTGGTTATTGGTAGCATTGCTTCAGAGCTGGAAGCGCAAAACAGCCGCAATGATCCGGATGAAATTGAAATTATATTCAGAAGTGGTAACGGCTCAGAATCCGTTGTCACCCGTTTTCTTACCGGCGGAAAATTAGGTGGCCTGATGGATTTCCGTAAAGGGATTCTTGATTCCTCGCAGAATGAAATGGGACGTATTGCTGTAGGCATTGCAAAAACTTTCAATGATCAGCATCGTCTGGGCATGGATTTAAATAATGATCTGGGTGAAAATTTCTTTTTTGAAAGTGATGAGCATACCCCGAAAGTGCTGCCGGTGAGCCGCAATGAAGGGGATACCCTGTTGGGGGCTGAGATAACTGATATTAACAAACTCACCATCAGTGACTATCAATTGACCTTTCGTGGTGGTGAATACAAACTTGTTCGTATGAAGGATGATCAGTTGATTGGTATCTATTCTTCACTTCCTGCTGAGGTGGAAAGTGAAGGGATTATAATTAATAAGATCAGCGGCAGCAGTCTTGTTGATGGGGATTCCTTTATTATTCGCCCCACCCGTCTTGGCGGGCAGAATTTTTCTACCATCATTGCTGATGTCAGTAAAATAGCGGCGGCATCACCCCTGCGTACCGAGGCGAATATTGGTAACCTTGGCAATGGTAAAATCAGTGCGGCAGTTGTACATGATACTGAAAATCATGTTTTTGATCGCGAGAAAAGCAAGCTCACACCACCCTTTGTTATTCGTTTTGTGGATGAGTCTCACTTTGAAGTGCTGGATAACACCGGCAATGCAATTCCGATCAAGCTCGCCGCCGTACCGGACGATACGCGTATCCAAAGTGACGCGGAAGGTCATCCAGTCACGGTGGCCGGAAAAGAGCAGGCAAATCCACCCGGTGTGAGTATGGTACTGGAATATGATCGTA
Organism: uncultured Thiohalophilus sp.; assembly: GCA_964575555.1. Classification (GTDB taxonomy): domain Bacteria; phylum Pseudomonadota; class Gammaproteobacteria; order UBA6429; family Thiohalophilaceae; genus JAADGZ01. The sequence continues at coordinate 13,674 of CAZNRP010000064.1, forward strand.
AAAAAGGCACCGATATATTCCCGTTTCCCGATGGCACCGATTTTGGATTCCGGGTTCATTTAAGTGGCGAGCCCAAGGGTGGGGATACGTTTAGAGTTGAATTTAACACGGATGGCATCGGTGACAACCGCAATGCGGTTTCATTGGCAAAATTGCAAAATACCCCAACGCTGGCAAATAACACCACCGATTATTCACAGGCATACTCTCAACTTGTTTCACGGGTGGGGAGTAAAACGCACGAACTGGAAATCAATGCAGATGCACAGTCAAAATTATTGACACAAGCAAAGGCGCGAAATGAATCTATCTCTGGTGTGAATCTGGATGAAGAGGCGGCCAATATGTTGCGCTTTCAAAGTCTTTACCAGGCTAATGCGCAGGTGATTGCCACTGCGAATAAATTGCTTGATACCTTGCTGAACTCCTTCCGGTAAATACGATGCGCGTATCCACTCATCAAACTCAGCAAGTGGCTATTGATGCCATGCTTGATCAGCAGAAAAAGCTGAGCACCGTACAGCATCAGGTGGCCACGGGTCGTCGCATTACCCGGCCATCTGATGATCCGGTGGCGGCGGCAAGAGTACTTAATTTACGAAGTACTTTAGGTACAGCCGAGCAACAGCAGGAAAATATCGCCGCCGCACGTACGCATTTAACCATGGAAGAAAGCATCCTTGGCAATGCCACCAGTATTATTCAACGTGTGCGTGAGCTGACGGTACAAGCCAATAATGATTCTTTAACACCACAGGATCGTGGCTTTGTAGCCGAAGAAGTGAATCAGCTCAATATGGAGTTGTTCAATCTTGCTAACTCAACCAATAGTACCGGTGAATTTATGTTTTCTGGTTCGAAAACTAAATTCCGTCCGTTTAATCACAGTGCCAATGGTGGCTTTGAATATCATGGTGATGACAGTCAGCGATTTTTATTGATTGGTCCTGAGCGACAGATTGCAATCGGGGACTCGGGCAGTAATATTTTTCGAAGTATAAAAGACGGTAACGGTGAATTTACTATTTTTGATAGTGAGAGCAATAAAGGTAATGCCATCATTGATCCGGGTAATACCACGGGTGATTTTGTTGATGGTCACTATGCGATTGTTTTTGCAAAAGTGGAACATCCCGATGGTAGCAAGGAATTTTCCTATAAAGTTACCGATGAAAAAGGTGAGATCATTATTCCGGAAGGCACGCCATACGAGGATGGTGATGCCATCATCTTTAAAGGTGTGAACACCTATATTGAAGGTGAACCGGAAGATGGTGATTTTTTTACTGTTCGTCCCAGCGAAAATCAGGATGTATTCACAACCATTGATCGAATGGTTAAAGCGCTGAAAGGCTCAAGTGGTAATAGCAGTGATCATGCTGGCCTGCATAACGAAGCTAACCGCACCCTCGTTGGTCTGGATCAGGCCATGGGAAATATCCTCGAAGTGCGCGCCACCGTGGGTGCTCGTCTTAATGCATTGGATGGGCAGGAAGATATCAATGAGTCTTATAAACTACAAATAAAACAGACGTTATCAAAAGTAGAAGATTTGGATTATAGTCAAGCCGTGAGTGAATTAAACCTGAAACTCACCGGCCTTGAAGCCTCGCAAAAAGCCTTCACCAGGATACAGGGTATTTCTCTGTTTAATTACCTTTGATGATAGTTTAACTTTCCCTGTGGTAGGGTGGGTTTTTTATCATGCTACAGTAGTTCCCAGTAGCGCTCCCTTTTAGAGAACAATCATATAACCTTTATTTACAGTCTTGCGTTGAATGGCATTATTAGATTCATATCGATGGCCGATGTCACTGCTTGACTGCGTGTATTGGCATTAAATTTCTTCAAGATTTTACCGATGTGTACTTTGACTGTCCAATGACTGATGCTAAGAATTATTCCAATTTCTGTATTAGTTTTTCCCTGCGAAATCCAGCGAAGTATCTCTTGTTCTCGATTTGTCAGCATAATGCCGCAGATGGATGAGGAATCAACCTTTTCGTTAAAATAAACAGAACTTATTAACGAATGCAAAATTGGAGTAATAGTACAAGCGATATGTTTGGTGTGCTCGTTCCACTTCTCAATATTAGTAAAAATAAAGTGACTAGCTGCTGATTTACCAATATCCATAACGCCATGCGTCAAAATATTTCGCACCCCGTATTTAGATAGCTCATGTTTTAACGCGTAACAGTGTCGTGGGTAGTCATAGAAATTTAGGTCATGAAAAATAGGTGAGCATTCATCAAACCAATTACTCAGTAAGAGTTCGCATTTTGTAGATTGGTCTAACAAAAAACGTTGGACAAATTCATCTGTAAACCCATAATTAATGTGGTATTTAATATTTTTATTACGAGTTGACATTATTCCAACGAAACATTTTGTGTGCGGCATCAGACGACAAAGCACTTTGTGTGCGGCATCAAAGTCACTTTTTTCCTTGGTTGAGTGACAAAGCATAAGTAAGTCCAGTAGTAGTCGTTCTTCATGTGTTGTTAACATTTTCTTAGATCATCCATGTGAAAAAACTTCGCCCAATCCTTCTGAAAATATGTGTATTTATACTACCATGGGATCTGTTTATAAATTAGTATTCATTAATAAATACTAATTTATAAGTGCATATTCCTTGTTACTTAATACTTAGTGCTTAGTGCT
>CAZNRP010000065.1:0-5685 GCA_964575555.1 uncultured Thiohalophilus sp.
ATTTTTTCATCCATCTCGATCGGCTTGCCCCACTCACGCGTGGTTTCCCCTGGCCATTTGTTGGTGGCATCGAAACCCATTTTTGATCCCAGCCCGGAAACGGGTGAGGCGAAATCAAGATAATCAATCGGCGTATTTTCTATCATGGTGGTATCACGTACCGGATCCATCCGCGTGGTCATCGCCCAGATCACATCATTCCAGTCACGCACATTTATATCGTCGTCGGTTACAATTACAAATTTGGTATACATGAACTGACGCAGGAAAGACCAGACCCCTAGCATCACCCGCTTGGCATGTCCCGGATATTGTTTTTTCATGCTCACCACCGCCATGCGATAAGAACAACCTTCCGGGGGCAAATAAAAATCGACTATTTCCGGAAACTGTTTTTGCAAAATCGGGACAAAAACTTCATTTAAAGCAAGACCAAGAATGGCCGGTTCATCCGGTGGTCGTCCAGTATAGGTGCTGTGATAAATCGGGTTTTTACGCTGGGTGATACGCTCGATAGTAAACACCGGAAAACGATCCACTTCATTATAGTAACCGGTGTGATCACCAAACGGGCCTTCATCTGCCATCTCATCAGGATAAATAAACCCTTCCAGTATAATTTCACTGGAGGCGGGAACCTGTAAATCCGATCCCAGACATTTCACCAGATCCGTTTTAGCTCCCCGTAATAATCCAGCGAATGCATACTCGGACAAGCTATCCGGTACCGGCGTTACCGCTGCAAGTATAGTCGCCGGATCCGCACCCAATGCCACCGCCACCGGAAACGGTTCACCCGGATGTTGTTTTTGCCAGTCCCGGAAATCCAGGGCCCCGCCGCGATGCGCCAACCAGCGCATAATAACCTTATTACGGCCGATAACCTGCTGTCGATAGATGCCGAGATTCTGCCGATCTTTATGCGGGCCGCGCGTTACCACTAAAGCCCAGGTAATCAGAGGCCCGGCATCACCCGGCCAGCAGGTCTGAATCGGCAGCTTTGCCAGATCAACATCATCACCTTCTATCAGCACTTCCTGACAACTCGCCTTTTTCACTACATTGGGCGACATATTCAGGACCTGTTTAAAGATCGGTAATTTCTGCCAGGCATCCTTCATGCCCTTAGGCGGCTCCGGCTCTTTAAGATAGGCTAATAATTTTCCGACCTCACGCAGGGCATCCACCGACTCTTCACCCATGCCCAGGGCAACCCGCTCCGGCGTACCGAACAGATTTGCCAATACCGGCATTTCTGAACCACGAGGATTTTCAAATAGCAGGGCAGGGCCACCGGCGCGCAAAGTGCGATCACAAATTTCTGTCATTTCCAGAAAGGGATCGATCGCCTGACTGATGCGTTTTAGCTGGCCTCTTTTTTCCAGCAGCTGGATAAAATCACGAAGGTCTTTATATTTCATTAAATTCTAAAGCCACCGTGACGTTTACGATTTCGATAATCCATAATCGCAATCCCCGCCGCAAGACCCGCAATTAAAAATAACAACATCACTCCCCAGAACCAATCGGGTAGGCTGGGCGGTGAGTTGCCCTGTTCATCCGCGCTGAGTAATTCTTTCCCCTGCAAACTGTTTATCGCCAGATCGATGCGCAGGCGCAAACTGTCCAGCTCTTTTTTCGTTGCTAATATATCGACTTCTTCAGGGGCGACTTCACTCTGTAATTTATTTTCTGCTTCAAGCTCACTAATTCTTTCTTTAAGCTTTGTTATTTCTGCTTCCGCCTGTTCGAGTTTTTTATCGTCAACCACGGCAACGGGCTGTTGCTTTTTAAATTTTTTCTTCATTTCCTGCATAGCAGTTTTTGCATTCGATACCTGATCTCGCCGTACCTGTATTTCTTTCTCGGACTTCTTAAGCTTCTCCTTTAACGCCGCCATTTCTTTTTCAGCTTTTTTATGCTTTGCCAAAAGAATATCGTATTGCGCAGGTGCAGGCTGTTCACTGACCAGAAATGCCGCATCGACCCAACCCTGCACACCATCAGGCAGGCCGACTTTTTTAAAGCCATTCTCTTCCGCCAGCACCTTCAACGAGGTACCACTCGGTACCGACTGTATCAGGGTACTATCCTTGCTTGCCGATTCATGCACCCCAAGTAACACGCGATCCGTCACATATAAATTTTCTGCATATATCATTTGCGTCAATAATAAACCCGCAAAAATGGAAATGATTTTTTTTAACGCCATTCGGTTTTCCTCGGTTTAAGCTTTATTCTTCAGCAATACCCGTATGTCGCAACAGAGCATCAATATTGGGTTCGCGTCCACGAAAATCAGAAAATAATTCCATTGGTTCTTTACTGCCACCTTGCTCAAGAATCGTGTGTAAAAATTTATGCCCGCATTCCTGATTAAAAATACCCTGTTCTTCAAACAGTGAAAAAGCATCTGCCGACAATACTTCCGCCCATTTATAACTGTAATAACCTGCGCCATAACCCCCGGCAAAAATATGCGAGAAACTATTCTGAAAACGATTATACGATGCGGGTTTAATTACCCCGACTTCAGCACGCACGGCATCCAGTATCTTTTGCACCCGTTGTCCACGGTTTGATTTATCGGCCGGATCATATTCAAGATGCATACGAAAATCGAACAGGGAAAATTCCAGTTGCCTGACCATTTGCATGCCTGACTGGAAATTTTTTGCCGCATACATTTTATCAAACAGAGCATCCGGCAGAGGATCACCGGTTTTAACATGGCCGCAAATAAAGCTCAGCGCTTCTTTTTCCCAGCACCAGTTTTCCATAAACTGACTGGGGAGCTCGACCGCATCCCAGGCCACTCCACTGATTCCTGAAACACCCAGATAATCGATCCGAGTCAACATGTGATGCAGACCATGGCCAAACTCATGAAACAGGGTAATCACTTCATCGTGGGTAAACTGTGCCGGTTCATTGCCAATCGGGGGCGTTAAGTTGCAGGTTAAATAAGCGACGGGGATCTGCACATGGCCATCTGCATCGCGCTTGCGCCCGACACAGTCATCCATCCAGGCACCGCCGCGCTTTTTTTCACGCGCATAAAGATCCAGATAAAACTGCCCGCGCAACTCATTCTCTTCATCATAAATATCATAAAAGCGAACATCTTTGTGCCAGACATCAATGCCTTCCACTTCCTGTATGCACAAACCGTATAATCTTTTTACCACTTTAAACATGCCGGGAAGCACCCGCGTTTCCGGAAAGTAGGGTTTCAATTCTTCCTGGCTAATAGCATAAGTATGCTCACGCAACTTCTCTGAATAATAGGGCATGTCCCAGGGTTGCAAATCATCGATGCTGAAATGCTCACGCGCATAATCCCGCAATTCCTGTACTTCTTTTTCCGCCACCGGTTTTGCCCGTTGCGCCAGCTCCTGTAAAAAGCCGGTCACCCGTTCAGGAGTATCAGCCATCTTGGTTTCCAGCGAACGCTCGGCATAATTGTGATAACCCAGCAATTGTGCCGACTCATGACGCAGTGCCAGAATCTCTTCCATCACCTCGGCATTATCCCATTGCCCGGAATTTTCAGCCTTCGGCATAAATAAATCTGAAGCACGGGTAACATAGGCCTGATGAATCTCCTCACGCAGGCTGCGATCATCAGCATAGGTAATCACCGCATAATAAGAAGGAAAATCCAGGGTAAACATCCAGCCCGTGAGTTCTTTCTGCTCCGCCGCCTGTCGCGCCATGGCTAAGGCGGAATCGGGCAAGCCGGAGAGCCGCACCTCTTCTTCGATGACAAGACTCCATGCCTGGGTGGCATCGAGCACATTTTCTTCATAACGAGTCGTTATCTGCGACTGCCGCTGGCGAATTTCCCGAAAGCGGTTTTTCTTATCTTCAGATAAATCCACCCCGGAAAGATGAAAATCACGCAGGGCATTATCGATGATCTTCTGCTGTGCGATATCCAGATCAACAAAATCGGAAGCCTCCTTAATAAACTGGTAGGCTTCGTACAACTTGCGATTCTGCCCCATTTCCGTCGCATAATCGCTCAACTTCGGCAAACAGGCATTATAAGCTTCGCGTAATTCATCACTATTGACCACTGAATTCATGTGGCTAATCGGCGACCAGACACGACCCAACCGATCATCCATATCTTCCAAGGGCTGAATAAGATTGTCCCAGTTGTATTTACCGGTATATTTTTCAAGACGCTGCACCACCGCTTCTCGAACCTCCGCCAGCAAGATATCGATGGCAGGCTCCACGTGTTCAGGTTTAATTCGGGAAAATGGCGGCAGGCCGGTCATTTCGAGTAGGGGGTTGGACATAATAATCGTAACCTTAGCGACTTTGTTGTCTAATAGGGGTGAAAAATCTCATGCGCTACGTATTTTGCCTCGCAGCTGCCTGACGCTTTTTCAACAGTTCGCTAATTTAACACGATGAATCACAACAGGAAATCGAATGGCCGACAATTCTTTGCCCGATGACAATTCTTTATCCGATAAAGAACCATACTCAGATTTAGGCCCCGATCGTATTCTCGATGCTGTCGATGCCTGCGGTTACCAGACCAGTGGCAGCCTGCTCGCTCTGAACAGCTATGAAAACCGGGTTTATCAGATTGGGCTGGAATCATCCGCGCAAGGTGATGACTTTATTATTGCCAAATTTTATCGTCCCGGGCGCTGGACTGATGACTGTATTCTTGAAGAGCATGAGTTTAGCCTGGAACTGGCGGCCGCAGAAATCCCTATTATTGCGCCTCTCGCTAATGCGCAGCAACAAACCCTGCTGCATTATAAAGGTTATCGCTTTGCGCTGTTTCCCCGCCGGGGAGGTCGCCCTCCCGAACTGGAAGATGCCGATCATCTGCGTCAGCTCGGTCGCTTTCTAGGTCGCATCCATGCGCTGGGTAACAGCCGCCGCTTTGCTCACCGTCCGCGCCTGAGTACCCAGCGGTTTGGCCGTGAGGCACTGGATTATCTGCTGCAGAATAATTTTATTCCCGCTGAGATTCTGCACAACTACCAGCTTGCCGCTGAAGATATGCTCAGCCAGATTGAAAATACCTGGGAGGCACTGATTCCTCTGCGCGAGTTGCGACTGCACGGTGACTGCCACCCCGGTAATATTCTCTGGACCGATAAGGGCCCGCACTTTGTAGATCTGGATGACTGTCTCAGCGGCCCGGCGATTCAGGATCTATGGATGTTACTCAGTGGCGACCGGGATCAAATGAGCCAGCAAATGCAGGCCATCATGGAGGGCTATCACACCTTTTTTGATTTTGATCCCACTGAGTTGCAGCTCATCGAACCTCTTCGCGGTTTGCGTATGTTGCACTATAGTGCCTGGCTGGCACGGCGTTGGAATGATCCGGCCTTCCCACACGCCTTCCCCTGGTTTAACGGCCCGCGCTATTGGGAGGAACAGTTGTATAGTTTGCGGGAACAAGCTGAACGCTTGAATATGCCGGTGATTGAGCTTTATTAACACGGCCATATCCTCTATAGAGACGCTGTTCAGACGCAAACCTGTTCAATAAAAATGTATTCACTGATTGCCGATGTTCCCTGTACCCCTTACCAGGGTTTAATCTGCTGTCCTTCGAAGAGGCTTCCTTCGACAAGCTCAGGACGAACGGTAGTACCAACATGGTGGGTTTCCACCTTCATGGTGGATTTCCACCTTCATGGCGGGTTT
>CAZNRP010000065.1:5785-16205 GCA_964575555.1 uncultured Thiohalophilus sp.
CACGTCATGGCGGGTTTCCACGTTCGTGGCGGGTTTCCACGTTCGTGGTGAGCTTGTCGAACCATGAGCGTGGAAACTATCACGCAGAAGCATACAAACCAGAAAATCAAATAAGAGTGGAGAAAACCGTTGGTGGGGGGGCTTCGAACGGGTACGACTGAAGTCGTACCTTGTACCACCTACACGAGCGTTTAATCCTTTACCACAGTCTCAGATAACTCACTGAAATCCGTCAGCAATTGATCCTGTAATTCATATACAACACTGCGCGCATTTATTTCACGCCCTGACTTCCATTCACCGTATTCATCCAGCAGGGTCGCGCTTTCCTCCAGCCAGTGAACGATACGCAACTCACCGCGATCATTTTCAAGCAACGCGGTACAGCTCTCCACCCAGTCCCCGCTATTGGCATAACAAATACCATTTATATCTTCGATAGCGGCGTGGTGAATATGCCCACAGACAATGCCGTCAACTCCACGCTGTCCAGCTTCACGTACCAGCGCCTGTTCAAAACTATTGATATAACTCACCGCATTTTTAACCCGGTATTTAAGATAATGCGAGAGTGACCAGTAAGGAAAACCCAGACGCCGGCGAATACTATTAAAGTGACGGTTCAACCAGAGTAATACGTCATATCCCCAACTCCCAAGATGGGCCAGCCAGCGATTATTGGTAACCACACTATCAAACTCATCACCATGTATGAGTAATAAGCGACGACCATCAGCGGTAATATGCACTGCGTCCTGCTGTATCTGCACGCCATTGAAATTACTGCCCACATAGTTACGAAACATTTCATCATGGTTGCCGGGGATATATATCACCTGCGTCCCTGAACGCGCTTTTTTGAATACTAGTTGCAATAGATCATTATTCAGTTGCGGCCAGTACCAACCAGAACGAAGCTTCCAGATGTCGATGATGTCGCCCAGTAAATAAAGATATTCACACTCGGTATGACGCAAAAAATCGAGCAGATATTCACTCTGGGCATCACGTGTACCCAGATGAATATCAGAAATAAAAACCGCACGTTGTTTTAGTTTTGACATGCTAATAGCCTTTAACCTCGAGAGACGAGGGCAGCATGGCGTTCATATATGACGTTCAGATAACAGCTTGATGAACTTTTATTGAAAATCCTGTCACGTAACTGTCGTTATTTGTTCAATAAAACGTCACTTTACCGACCTACACTCTCAACTGTTTATTCAGATGATGGGTGCGGTTTATGAATCAGATGATGCGGGTAACAGACTCTCGGCCATTTAAACTTAATGGCATACTGGCCGGTAAGCGAGGACACGGACTTAGACACCACCTCGGTGGATTTCTGGAAAGTGTAATGGAAAAAGCCTGCCGACTTGAACACCTGAACCGTTTATATGCTCAACTGCCACCGATACAGGGTGATCTGGATTTTCTCAAAACCGTTCTGGATACTTTTAATATAAAGTATGAAGTTGCCGATCAGGGCCTATCCCGCATTCCTCACGAGGGCGGACTGATCATTGTTGCAAATCATCCCTTTGGTGCCATTGAAGGCGTGATCATGGCGGCCATGTTACGTGGTTTACGTGATGATATAAAAATCCTTGCCAACGGCATGCTTCAGCGCATTCCCGAAATCAGCGATCTCTTTATTGGTGTTGATGTGTTCGGTGGCAATGATGCTACCCAGCGGAATACCTCACCGATAAAAGAAGCCCTACGCTGGCTTAAAGAGGGTGGGGTACTAGTGGTTTTTCCCGCTGGGCAGGTCGCACATTTAAATCTACGCCATCGACGAGTTAGTGATCCGGTTTGGCATTCCAGCATCGGCCGTATAGTTCACCACAGCAAAGTTCCAGTGCTGCCGGTTTACTTCGATGGCCGCAACGGAGCCATGTTTCAACTTGCCGGTCTGATCCATCCACATCTGCGCACCGCCTTGTTACCCCGTGAAATGATTAACAAATCCGGCAAAACCCTGAATGTACGTATCGGCGAAGTCATTAGTGAAAAACGCCTGCTCAATTTTAAAAAGGATGCCGAGGCCATCACGGACTATCTGCGACTGCGAACTGAAATGCTACGTAGTGAACCACAACCTTCAACTAATAAAAATAATTCCAACGAAACCACAGAGAGCCACTGGCAAACCATTGCCAAAGCTGAACCCGCCGACATACTGGCCGCTGAAATTGCCGCGCTGAGCGACCAACAGCGTCTACTTGAAAATACCGAGTTCGAAGTTTACTACGCCCGCTCCCGGCAAATTCCTCATTTATTAAATGAAATTGGTCGCCTGCGTGAAATCACCTTTCGTGCCAATGGTGAAGGCACCGGCAAGGCTCTGGATATTGACCTTTACGATAGCTATTATATACACTTGTTTGTCTGGCATCCGCAACGCCGCGAACTGGTTGGTGCCTACCGGCTGGGTGAGTCCGATGATATTCTTTCCCGCTTTGGCAAAAAGGGACTCTATAGTCATTCCCTGTTTCGTTATAAACGTAAGTTGCTCAATACCATTGATCCCGCACTGGAACTTGGTCGTTCTTTTGTGCGCCAGGAATATCAGCGCAGTTTTGCTCCTTTGATGTTGTTATGGAAAGGCATTGGCCAGTACGTACTAAAACACCCACACTATAAAATATTATTTGGCCCGGTAAGTATTAGCAATGATTACCATAATCACTCACAACAAATACTGATAGAGTTTCTTAGGCAGAATCATTCACTGCCGCACCTGAGTCGCCTGGTAAAACCCCGCAGCCCCTTTCGGCAGCAGAAAGATCTAAAACATCTTTGTCAAAATGCGGCACGTCAGTCCAAAGACATCGGTGAGATCTCTGAATTGCTGGCGCAATTTGAGCCAGATGACAAAGGCGTACCTATTTTGATCAAACAATATTTAAAAATGGGAGGCCAGCTACTGGCCTTTAATGTTGATCGGGATTTTAATAATGCGATTGATGGTTTGATCATGGTTGATCTGAGCAAAACCGATCCCCGTGTATTACGACGATATATGGGTGAAGCCAGTGAAGAATTTCTTGCGGCTCATGATCCACAAAAACAAGCCAGGGCATCATAGTTCATTCGCTCACCAGGGTATCCATGAGATCGATCATAAATTCTGTAGACTCCTGATCCTGCATTTCCCAAGCGCTAAAGCCAAGCCCCTTGAGAATTTCCTGGCCTTTGCTATCGGCAGACATCTCTGAAATGAGCTGGCAGATCTGCGCATGCTTCTGCTCGAATTGTGGCCCGCTCATCAGTACATGACGGATCAATTGAATCTTGCTTGATGCAACAGGCCGTAATTTTTTCCGCATCATTTCTGATAAATCGTCATAGGTTGCTTCAAGGAAAAAACCAATATCAGCATCACCCTGAATCAGATCCTTGCCCACCAGCACATAGGTATCACGCAACTTTGTCTGCGTATTATTTTTATCCAGGTTGGCCGGTTCCAGCATCATCATACACATCAGATGAACATGTGGATCATCGGTTGAAGCAATACGTACACCAGAACTTAAGGCTTCAAGTTCACGGATTTCACTTTCACTACTTACCGCGATAATAGCTTCATCAGACACACCCACCGGACTAGCGATGGTTTTAAAACCTTTTTCCCGTATCAACATAGCTGCATCAAAAGGGTTGGCATAAATCAGATCAACCTGATCAGCCTTGATCGCCTTATGCTGCGAATCAAAGTCGTTATACCATTCAAGATGAATGGCTTCATTCAATGACTTCTGCAACCAGGTATTAAAAATATACCAGGAAGGTAAATTTTGGGGATTGAAATCAGGACTAATTGTGAAAGTATATGACATGCTAACGATGCTCACTTACAGGGTTTTATATAAGGCTTCGGCTTCTTCTACTTTTTTACGGGAGGGCTTGCGGCGAATCGAACTGTAGCCCATTAACTTACCATCACGAAGATTAGGAATTACGGTGGCAAACACCCAATAATACCCGCCATCCTTACGCAGATTTTTAACATAGCCGTGCCATTTTTTCCCTTCAGCAAGCGTCTCCCACAGACCTTTGAATGCTGCGGCAGGCATATCGGGATGACGTAAAATGTAGTGCGGGGTATTAACAAGCTCTTCTTCTGAATAACCACTCATTTCAACAAAAGACGAGTTAACGTGAGTAATGATCCCATCTGCATCAGTGCGTGAAACAATCAACCGACCGCTGGGAACCGGCGTTTCAGTCTCTGTACTATAGACCACTCGCTCACTACCATCGGCATATTTTAATACGCTCTCTTTGTATTCACTGACAATATCATCAGGATTCATATTATTCATATCATTAATATCCAAACAGGAGAAATTAAAGCGTCTTCTCTATGGCTTCAGCTGCCCTTTTTACATCTAAAAAAATCAATCCGAGGCGTGACTCCGGTTTTGCTAATACGGCAACGACGGCCTCGTCGCCGGCATGCGACATCAATACATAACCTTTATCGCCTTTAATCAGCACCTGTTCAAGCTGACCACGCTCCAGTTCCTGCGCGGTACGATCACCCAGGGATAACATGGCCGCCGCCATCGCACCGACACGATCCTCATCCATGTTTGCCGGTAACATTGCAGCCATCATCAGGCCATCCGTAGAGATGACCGCAGAGGCTTCAATATCTGCGGAACTACCATTAAGGTCACTTAGAATTGCGTTAAGAAGATCTGCTCGCATCTTGCTTCTCCATTATTGATTTGATGTTGCTCAGGATTTATAGGCTTCCGCCAGATTATTAAACAGGGGGCGACTCATGCCGGTTATTGCCAAAAATCTTTCCAGCTCCTCGGCAAGTGAGGAAACCTGATAAGATTCCTGCATAACCATGAGCGAAAACCCCAGCGCAGCATTAATAGCCTCTAACACCGCTCGTACGCGTTCCGGATCATCCGTATAGATTTCAGTAATCAACGGAATAAAGGCATCCTGTATCAAAGAAATACCACCCGCCATAAACTCCACCGGCAAATTAACTTTCACGTGTATGTCACCCACCTTATACATTGCCTCTGTATAATTGAGATCACAGGGACCTTTCAACAAACCTTCCAGCCATTGATGGTGTGTACTTTTCAGGGTATCCAATCTGGATTCTATAAAGGGACGCGCCTCAGGGATACTCTCTAATGTTGCATAAAAACTATCGGTTACCACTGCTAATTTTGGTAGGATATCCTGACTGGCCTTAACCAGTATCGCTTCGCGTTCCGGTGTATACTTTGAAAATGAACGTGCGTAATTCATCAGTTTATTAAAGTCGACATCTTTCATTGTTGCTCCTCAATATTATTTATTGATCAACCAACTTCCGTTCGCATCGTTGATAGATTCGTATGGCTTATTACGTTGTAACGTTTATTCAGCACCCAGATCAGTTGCACAAAAGCCAGCTGATTTAATTGCGGCAGGCCTGACAAAATCAATACAAATTGTTGCTTTCCAACATAAAGTGGCCAAAAGCCTAGCTGTCCATTACCCGCCGCATCCACCACCGACCAGGCTTCGGAGTGCAGACCAATATTTTTATTCAGCAGGCCGGTATGTCTTTTGTGCAGGGCCAATAAATCTGCACTTAACGCCGATAGCTCTTCTGCAGTTTCATGTGAAAAACCCTGACGGGTCAGATAAAAACCATGATCATCCGCTAATAACGCCTTACTGGAACTAGAAAGACTGGCGACTAAAGCGGGCAGGATCTCTTCCAGCGCACCTGAGGGCGCCGGACGTGGATCAATTTCACCCTGTATCCATCCCAGAGATTGAACCCGGTAAAGTAATTCGAGCACGTCTTCCTGACTTTTTATACCTGTCCATTTGCATGCCTGGGGAACGCTCAATAGCTGACTCTGTTTTAGCGACATCAATGAAAATAATAACTGTTTTGCAGAATCACGTGATTGCGTACTGGATGCATAAAAGGCACCCGCCGGTGTTGGTAATACATAGCATCGGTTAAGGAGTTGGTATTCTGACATTTAGACCCCCAGCCATGGATCATGTGAATACAGTAATGCCTGTACCAGGGTGGCAACATCAGCCTGTTCACGGCTATCCACTGTAAATACCGGAAGACTGAAATCTAATTCATCCAGTTTATTATGGTAATCTTCTAGTGAAGGAAACGGTTGCTCATCGACAAAACTAATTCCTATAACAATTTTAGAGTTTGCAATAAAATCCTTAAAGGCTTTAAGAAAAAAACTCATATCCTGAAAAGGATTGCTGCGCGTATTATCCAACAGCAATATCAAGCCGAGCCCGCCTTCAGTGAGAATATCCCACATAAAATCAAAACGCTCCTGTCCAGGTGTACCGTACAGATGAATACGATCACGATCACCCAGATGCATTACGCCATAATCCATTGCCACTGTTGTCGTCTGCTTACGTTGCTGCGTCATATCACTGGCCTGCTCATCCGTTGTCAATGCCTGCTCATCACTTAAAGCGTTAATCGCCGTTGTTTTACCGGCACCTACCGGGCCAGCAAATATTATTTTATGCTGCTGTCTTTGTGCATTTTTCTGCATTTCATCCAACCCTCTTTATTTTTTGCATAATCAAGCCGAACAATCTGCGGTGAGGATGTGCCTGATTTATTAGCAGCTTTTCTGCCGACATATTTGAATTGCCCATTTCAATTAAATCAAGCGCTTGTGCTGCCGAATAAAATGCAAATACATAACGTTGTGGGATAGATAAAATTTTAATCAGCAGGGTTAAGGACATGGGCTTATCATGCAAAAGCGCGGCAATAGAAAAAACACCCGGTGTTACATGCAGGCGGGTAAAATTCGGCCAGTGTTTAAGGCTAATAGAAGTATTAAGATTAGTGCCTGCTGGAATTCGTCCACGGGAAGTCCATAAGGCGACATTCCACAGTAGTGCATCGACCGACTCATTACCCTGACGTTTTATTGCTAATTCTTCTAACTCTCTGGATTTTTCTATGTTTTGGTGGAAGACTTTTATTTCAAGACAATATAAGGGGACGGTACACAGGTAACTTAATTTTTTTTCATCCAGTGCCATAATGACTTTATTGATTCGGGGTAATAAAGTAATCGTTTCAAGATCATTTTCAAATTTTATGGCAACAATCACCACTCGGGTTTTTTGCTTCGCTAATAATGTAGCATCCTGCAACTTACTTTGTAAGGATTCTTCAGGCTGATAATAAATCTCTGATCGAGATTCAATATCAGTCAAATCAACATCACCAGCCATACCACAATATTTTCGATCTTTATTTTTTTCTGCCTGGAAATCAACAACGGGTGTTATCGGTGAAAGTTTATTTTTTGATTTTTTTTCTAGTACCACGGATGACACACCTACTTTCGACATGTGCTGTGAATTTTTTCTACCTATGCTCTGTAGTTTTAGTTTTTGCGTCTGTCGAATGGCCCCAAGCAATGCATTCATGTCGAAAGGTTTTTTAAGAAAAACACAATCACTGCGTTCAGGATCTTTAACCGATAAAATAATAATGCCATTATCCGGATATGAATGATGATATTCATCCAGTCGCGATGGAACATCTGGATTATCAAAATTAAAAATGGCGGCCTCTGATTCACTCTCGCCAACAAATGTAGCTAGCCCTTTGCCCATTTTTTCCATTGCAAAGTCAAGTGTCTTCAAGCTTTTACTATCCATGCCAAATACGGCCATCTGAATAGTTTTTTTCTGTACAGCTTTATTTGGCATGAATTTTATCCGTTACCTTTCTCTGCTTTTTCTTTTAGCCAAAGAACCAACTCATCCCATTGAGACTGCAGTGCCAGCGATAAATGTCTTGTACACTGCAGCAGACTCTGGACGGCATGTAAATTACGGCTATGCCTATAAATAATGATTAACTCCTGACTAATATCTTCACGCTCTGGATTCACTAACAGTGCCTTTTTTAATAGCACCGTCGCTGCACCTATCTGTCCAGAATCAATAAGATCACGCGCATCGGCCACCACATCTCTAACCTCAGCGTCCCGATGCCGTGTTTGCTTTAGTAAAATTTCACATGTACCTGTTCTGCCATTATTTAAACGGGATTCTTTTACCTGCGGAATAATGCCCTTTTCATATCGCTTAGCTGACAAAAAAGAAATCAAAATTCTGCGATGCTCAGGTTCTAGCTGTTTATGATATTTTTGTAGCAGACGCTTACGCAGGGGCAGACCATTTTTCTTTAACACAAAAAACAAATCCAGCAATGCTGCATAAATACCCTGATGGTTATTTTCCTTACTATTAAAATTAATACGCTTTAAATGGAATTGTAAGTTGGTGGGGTTTCTGACAATCTGCTGAGCCATAAAATCAATAATCTTTTCTGCTGATTTTGATTTTGAAAACTCAGCCAGCATTTGATCTGATAAAAAAGCAGGCTCGAGCAATTCCAGATCATGAGCAGCCAATTCAGGCGTCATTTTTTGTGCGGGTTTTTCGATTATTTGCTTTTGCATAGTCACGAATAATATTTAGAACTATGCTGCAAAAATAGATACCCACAGAGAGATTTTGGCAATTAACTGCGATAGAGATCACAAAATCTCCATGCGGGATTTACTTCAAGATAATGCGACAGGGAAAACCCAGCTTTTAAAGTATGGGCTACTGATGATTACTGCGGGGATTTTTATAAATAAGAATTATTAGATAAGGCATGAAATATAAACGGCAATCAATAATTACCGTTTATAGAATTAACATCGTTATTCCGGTGTCCAGATGCCCATCGCAGGATCACTGGTTTCAACACTCCGCCCACCGGGCGCGGCTTCTGCGGCTGCCGGCTGCGATGCCTGTTTATCTTTATCTGATTCGGCCTGTTGATCACAAACATGCTTACTGAATGCAGCCAGTTGATCAAGAAATTCATCACATTCCTGATCACTACCGGGAAAACCTGCGGCAAGATAGCCGGTAATAGCGGATAGATATTGAATGCCTAACATCATGTCCTGCTCGGCAGCCGGATCATGGCTGGCTATGGTTCTAAATACATCTGCAACTAATTCATCGGATAACTGTATACCTTCACTCACGAACCTGCTCCTTTACTTAAAAGTTGAGCATTATACTCAATTAATATTCCCGGCAACAGGCTTAGCTGCAAGCGAATGATCCCTATCAATGTTTTTTAGTCATCACCTCAATCTCAGGTAGCGGGAAGGCCAGCTCCCGTCCAAACTGTATCTGTGCCACTCGACTGCCGGTTTGTTGCGAGAGCGCATATGCTTCGAGCGGCTCTAATTGTAAACTCCCCTCTCCCAACTGCCGAATCGCATGCAGGGTGTCCATGGCCTGAACAAATTGCTCCGCCATCCGCGAGTAAAGCAGAGTCATGCTGGCTAGATTTTCGGCCAGATACTGGTAGGCACTGCGACCTAAATCAACATAATATGTAATGCTAACCCGGCGGCGCTGAACCCGTGCCGGAAACAGGCCGGTCAGCAGCAGACACTGATCCGCCACTTCCCGCATTTTCTGGCCATTAACACTCGCCGTACCCTGCATGGCTTCCAGATAATCCAACGCCATCACCTGGGAGGCCATGTCCGCTCGACTGGTGTAGCGCATCAGGGTGAAAACCAGATAACTTTCCAGCTCCTCATCCAGTGCTACCCCTAACTCCGCCTCCGCTTCACAAACCAGCTTTTGCCAATCCGCAACCTGTCCTCCAGATATCAGCATTTTACTCATCATTTATTTTCCTGTATTCCCAATCCGATAGATCCCGGCACTCTATATATATGGCATAAAAATCCACACCCTGCTTATAACTAAAACTAGCAAAATTCAGGCCGCCTTTGCCCCAGGAATCTGGTTTAGCCACAGACGGCGACAGCGGCTATAATGGCGGACTTTATTAATGCAATTATTCAAATAAAACACTCTTCAGGAAGACGCTTTTGGCTGCCAATACACCCACGAAAAACGATGACTTTGCACCCGATCCGAGTACTTTTCAGGGACTAATTTTTGCTCTTCAACATTACTGGGCAAAGCAGGGCTGTGTCATCATGCAGCCTTATGACATGGAAATGGGAGCGGGTACTTTTCATCCCGCAACCTATATCCGTGCTATCGGCCCAGAACCCTGGAATGCCGCCTATGTGCAACCTTCACGCCGACCCACCGATGGCCGTTACGGTGAAAACCCCAACCGTTTGCAACATTATTATCAGTTTCAAGTAGTACTAAAACCTTCGCCACTGGATATTCAGGATCGCTATCTTGAGTCCCTGAAAATGCTGGGCATCGATCCGCTGGTGCATGATATTCGCTTCGTCGAAGATAACTGGGAATCCCCCACCCTGGGAGCCTGGGGACTGGGCTGGGAAATCTGGCTCAATGGCATGGAAGTCACCCAGTT
>CAZNRP010000066.1:0-4575 GCA_964575555.1 uncultured Thiohalophilus sp.
TTTATATTTTTTGATAAAATGAAACTTACAGTAAGCACAGGCAGATTTGAAGTGGCTAGTCGCATAAATTAATTTTTATGGCTTAATTCCCTGCTGCTTGTGCAGGTTTGGCTTTTACCCTTCGGGCAGCCAAACCTGTAGTAACGAATGCCTGATAACCCCTTCCAGACTAAAGAGATCTTAATGTATAGACCCGCAAGTAATGAGTATCATCAAGCAGCATTCAACTCTAAACAGTTCCCTCGATTATTCAAACCTGAAGCATTTCTTTGTCAGTGCGGCAAACTACCCTCAGTCGAAATAAGTCATCACCCGCAATCAGGCAAAGCAGGATATTCTGTGGTGCGTTGCACTTGTGGCAATGAGTCAATTTATGCAAAAGAATCCTATAAATCAATATTGGACTGGAATAGTAAAACCATTAGTCAGGACGGCGGAGTTCTCGGCTGCCCCGGACTCAAGCTGGAAGAAATGAACTTGCATGATGCATTAGATGCGGTGGTGGAGGAAGGCGATTGTTTAAAAATGCTCATTGCCGATAAAGATCGCCCCAATCTGGATGCAGAACACTGGCGTTTACTGAAAGCCCGAGTCGGCTGGTGTCAAATGCTCGTCCCGGTGATCAAACGTCGTTTGAAATTATTAAATGCTCAGCCGAAAAATTTATAACCTAAATATCTTATTTGAAATATCTGTCCATCAAAAATTTATTTGCATAGGATCAAGAAAATATTTCAACTCTTTAGTTTTAATTACGACTGTCTGTTAATTTTTACCATCAGGCCTGTCAACTAGAAATTTCTGTAAGCTACTGTTTCTTTTAAATTCAATTAATAATTCAGCTCTCGCCTGATGTTAATAAAATGCAAACCGAAAATAATTTATAAGTTTATGGCAAATTATTATATTAATAATGGCTAATATGATTA
Source organism: uncultured Thiohalophilus sp. (assembly GCA_964575555.1). Classification (GTDB taxonomy): domain Bacteria; phylum Pseudomonadota; class Gammaproteobacteria; order UBA6429; family Thiohalophilaceae; genus JAADGZ01. The sequence goes on from CAZNRP010000066.1 coordinate 930, forward strand.
AAGGTTATCGCATATAACCCGATATATTATGGTGACAATTTTTGCTTATGAATTAAATTCTGCCGGGGTAGCTAATGTTTAAACTGTCAATTCAAAATAAGTTAATCGCCACATTCCTGGTTATTACTATATTGTTTAGCACCGCTCTCTGGTTTGCCTTGTCAGGTATGCGTGATGTAGATCGTTCATTTAATAGTTTTTTTGATAATGAATTGGTGATTCTGACTAAAATAGAGGATATGTATAGCAATGGTTTATTGTCAGGAATTGCACTGAGAAATTTGGTATTAAATCCAGAGATAGACAAGGCATACCAGGTTATACCCAAGGCAATCAATAAATTTGATGACGGGTTTGAAATTGTTAAGGTTTTAGCAAAAAATCACCCTGCCTTGTTGGGTAAACTGGAAAAAGTGAATGAAAGTTGGAGAATTTCGAAAACAGCAAAATTAAAAGCCATGGAGTTAATGAGGCAGGGAGAGCAGGAACAGGCAACCAGTATACTGACCGGAAAAGAGCATCCATACTGGAGAAAAGTCCGGGTAGGCTTACAGCAAATTATAGCAATGGAAACGGAGGTGGTTCATGCTTTGCGTGCGGGCATTAATTCAGAATCAAATGCGACTTTGAGCACAGCACTAATTATCACAGTGTTAGCGATAGTTTGTGGCAGTATTCTTGGTGGTCTGGTGACCTTAACTATAAAACGTTCATTTATAAAAATTACCCGTTCACTGAATGATATTGCAAGCGGTGACGGGGATCTAACTCAGCGCCTGGATGATTCGGGTAAAGATGAAGTGGCTGTACTCTCGCAAGCATTTAATATGTTTATCCAGCGTATTCATGAAATGGTTAAGCAGGTTAGCTCATCTACTCGACAATTAACTGAGGCAGCGGCTGAGATGTCATCAATTAGTGAACAAACATTAGAAGGTGTTAACCGGCAGCAAGCAGAGACAGAACAGGCTGCGGCTGCAATGAATGAAATGGCCAGTACTGTACAGGAAGTGAGTCGGAGTGCTAATGATGCATCAACTGCCGCAACTGAAGCTGATGATGAAGCTAACAATGGTAATAATGTTGTTAATCTAGTGGTAAATGAAATCCGTAGTCTAGCGGATGAAGTTAAAACTTCAGCTGCGGCTATTAATAAGCTTAACGATGATACTGAAAATATTGATTCCGTTCTGGTGGTTATTCGTGGCATTGCAGAACAGACAAACCTGTTGGCATTGAATGCGGCTATTGAAGCGGCACGGGCGGGTGAGCAGGGACGCGGTTTTGCGGTTGTTGCAGATGAGGTTCGCACACTGGCTAGCAAGACTCAGGAATCAACCCAGGAAATTCAGCAGATGATTGAACGCCTTCAGGCCGGAGCTAAAAGTGCGGTATTGGCAATGGAACAAGGTCAGGAACAAGCAAAATTAACCGTTGAACGTGCTGAAGAAGCTGGTAATGTACTTAATAATATAACTAATACCGTGGCGCTTATAGCGGATAAAAACTGCATGATAGCAACTGCCGCAGAAGAACAATCAACTGTGGCAGAAGAGATTAATCGTAACGTTGTTGCGGTAAATGAAATTGCCACCGAGACGGCGAATGGTGCTCAACAAAATGCGGCGTGTAGTAATAAACTGTCACATCTGGCCACAGACCTACAAAAACTGGTTGGTTCATTCAGGACGTAAAATATTAAGTGTATTAAGTGGTGTCAGATGAAACTTTTCTAGACTAAATGCCTAATCAATCCTTATTGAAGATATTCGATCTGCCGTGAATAAAAGTTTGGCATTAGGTGATGCTTAAGGTTTAAGCAGGAAATGGAAGTGGTATGTGGCCGAAGGGTCAGTTCCGCCAGGATGGGGGGTCCGAAAAGGTGTTGGTTGAGTCGAAGTTCCATCTGACCCCATTTATACTTTATCTTGTTGGCTTTGTATGAATTTCGTACAAACTCTCTATTCTGGGTAAAGCTATTAAAATCATTTTAAATAATGTTTAAAGCAAAGCGTGATTTTGGCCGATATTCCCAATAACGGGTCACAACATGATGTTTGTAGCTAAAAATACAACATAAAAGCTTGGCAACAGTTATGCCAGATTGGCCCCTCACTACGGGAGAAAAGTATTTGAATCAGCATATTGCAAAAAAATTTAATCGCACTTTTGATGGCCGGCTGCATAAATCTTCAGATTGGTCACCTGATATTGCTATGACCATAGCTCAGGACGAAGGCATTCTTCTCACCAAAGCCCACTGGGATGTCATTTGTTTAGCCCGTGACTATTATTTTACCTACAACGTATCTCCTATTTTAAAACTGCTAAAGCGTGAAGTTGCCAGAAACTTTAGTGCGGAAAAGGCGAGCGATGAAGCTATTTATTCATTGTTTCCTAATGGCATTCAATTCCAGTTAAGTAGAATAGCCGGTATTCCCATTCCCATGTTGGACTCAGAGTTTGGGCAACATAGCCAGGTTAAACAAATAGAAACTAAGCCTGCATCACAACATTATCGCGACAGTTTTAAATTTAAGGGTAAGCAGATCAAAGTCTACCCGATTGGAAATATTGTCAACATGGAAAATTGGACTGAGGGACTGGCGATACATCTGGCTGAGAAGGAAGGAATTATATTAAACAATGCACACTGGGTTGTGCTGAACTATCTGCGTAAGTTTTATTTTCAATACGGCATAACACCCATGGTAAAAATTCTGATGAAACACATGGAAGAGGAATTAGGTGAATGTGTGAGTGATCGAGAGCTGCTTTATCGACTGTTTCCTAAAGGGCCATCCCGGCAGGGTTCCCGTATTGCGGGTTTGCCCGCTCCACAAGGTTGTATTGATAATCAATAAGCATCCGTATTTTGAATGACAGAATAAAAATTGATTGGTGCAGGCTGTTTTGTAAAAATATTGCAGCCTCGTTAACGACGGGGCTGCAATGATTTTCAGATTAAACGTGAACCACCATATTTAAACACAGTTATTCAAAATACATTTTTGCCTGCACCAGTTTATAGTTCCATGGAAGGTTGGAATTTTTCCACCCATTTACAGTGCGGTGACCTTTGTTTGGCCCGGACTTGGCTTTGTCGCCTTCAAACCCGTCAATAATGCTATACACATTTTTATAACCGAGGCCATCTAACAAGTTAGCTGCTTTTGCGCTGCGACCGCCGGATCGGCACATCACGATAATTTTACTATTTTTATTTAGACCCTTGGCTTTAATTGCATCAGCAAAGGCAATTGAAAAGTTACTATTTGGGTTCATGCCAAATTTCTTTTTCTTTTCGTTCCAGCCATCTAGATCCTGAGTCATATAAGGAATGTTGGCATCGATAAGTTGAGTCACGCCAACAAATGCGACTTCGGCGCGTGTACGCACATCAATGAAAAGAACATTCTCACCCTCATTTTGTATCATCTTATATGCATCTTTAGCAGTTAAGTATTTACCTTGAGGGGTTTGTTTTTTCTTAGCGAGTTTGTTTGCATCAACCATTGCAATAGCGCTTGTTGAAACAAATGCCAGGAGTAAAAAACTTAAAAAAATATTTTTCATGTTAAGTCCTTATATCTTTAGGTTGTAGATTAATTTATCTTTATATTCAGCATCATTTGTGAGATTTGTG
>CAZNRP010000066.1:4675-15771 GCA_964575555.1 uncultured Thiohalophilus sp.
TAAAATAACTAAAATAACTAAAATAACTCAATGGAAATTGCCTGTTGTATTACTATTCCTGCTTGAGAGCAGGCCGCCAAATTTAAACGGAATTATTCGATGAATCTAAAAACACGCTTATATACACTCCTGCTGATAATCTCATCCCTTCTCTTATTTGCCTGTGGTGGTGGGAGTGATGGAACGTCCACTAACCAGACTGAGCAGCAAGGACAATTTGTTGATAGCCTTGTGAGTGGCTTGCGCTATGAGACCCCGACGACATCGGGAGTCACGAATATTCAGGGACAATTTAATTACCGCTCTGGAGAAACCATCCGTTTCTTTGTGGGTGATGTGCTGATAGGCGAAGCATTGGGACAGGCTATTATCACGCCGGTTGAGCTGGTAGATGGCGCAGTAGATGAAAGCAATGTTCAGGTACAGAATATTGCCATGTTTTTACAGTCTATTGATGACGATGGTAACGACATTAATGGTATTAATATCACCAGTGCCGCTAACACGGAGGCTACCGGGAAGTCAGTTGACTTTAGCCTTGCCGAGGGTGTGTTTGAGTCGGATAGCAATATCCAAACGGTAATCAATGAAATAATGATTACCAATACTGGGCTTGCGCGTCCAATGGTCTCGCGAGCACAGGCGATAACGGCTTTTCGCAATAATCTGTTTGGCTTGTATACGGGAACCTATGAAGGAACCTTCAGTGGCGATGATACCGGGAGCTGGCGTGTAACAGTTGATATAAATGGCAACATTTCAGGTACCAGCATCTCAAGCACTTATGGTTCTGATACTATCTCCGGGAATATTTCCAGCAGTGGAAAATCGAGTATGAACGGCGAAGTTGGCAGCGCTATATTTTCAGGTGATTTTAGCCGCAGTGGTAACGCCAACGGGAACTGGATAGATGATAATGGTGCTTCCGGTGCCTTTACGGGAACGCGTACATCGATATACCTCATGCTTCCAGTTGAAAACGTGAATACTTTTCCAACCTGGGGTACCAGTTCGGGGGGAGGATTGTCGTATGGATCGTTTGTTAGCGACTATCTGGCTATTTCAGGCGACGATGTTAATGTTGCTGGCATTTCATTTACTCTTGATTTTAGTCCTGTTGTTATAGATTCAATATCAACATTAACGATCACTCATAAAAATAATACCCTGTTAGATGACTACGACTATCCTGAGTATACCGTTAACGTAATCAACATCAGCATTAATAAGAATACTGGCAGTGTTGATAGTATTCATTATATTCACAGCATTATCCTCGCTCCGGCAAGTGAGCCTACCTCAATGTATCGTTACACTGTCAATTGTGAAGATACACCGCAGGTCTGCTCGGCTGTAGAGGTGGACATGCTGTTGCAGCAAGTATCTATTATAAATCTCAGTTTAGAACCAGACACGACAGCCAGTGATGCCATCGATACTATTATACTGAACGGCGCTCTGAGCTGGTAAATCCTAATGCGGGGTTCCCATAGACTGTGCGAAGTTGTGTCAGTGAGGGACATTGCCCCATCTGGCTTTGTTCTGTGAGGAATACAATCCATGGGATTTTGCTAATTTACTGGTTTGTCCTGTAAATATTCCAACCATTGGCTTGTCAAGACTTGAACTGATCTCCGTTTAGGCTGAGACTCTTGTCCCATGTCTGCTTCTTTTATACACCTTAGATTACACACCGAATACTCGCTGGTTGACGGTACTGTCCGGGTCAAACCCCTGATGCAGGCTGTGGCCGGCGCGGGTATGCCGGCGGTGGCAATGACCGATCAGAGTAATCTGTTTGCCATGGTGAAATTTTACACGGCAGCAATGGCTGTCGGGGTAAAGCCTATCATTGGCGCAGATGTCTGGCTGCACAACGAGCGGGAGCCGGGGCAGCCAGATCGGCTGGTGTTGCTGTGTAAGGATAAAGCCGGTTATCTCAACTTGTCCCGACTGATTTCCCGTGCCTACACCGAAGGCCAGCATCTGGGGCGACCCATGTTGCAACGGGACTGGCTGGCAGGCAGTACCGATGGCCTGATTGCACTTTCTGCCGGGCGCGAGGGCGATGTAGGTCGGGCCTTGCTGAGTGGCAACCCTGCGGTGGCGAAATCGGCACTGAGACACTGGCTGGCCCTGTTTCCCGATAGTTTTTATCTGGAACTACAGCGTACCGGGCGTGAAAATGAAGAAGATTACCTGCATGCGGCAGTAAATCTGGCGATTGAGCTGGACGCACCGGTGGTGGCCACCAATGATGTGCGTTTTCTTAACGCTGCAGAATTCGACGCGCATGAGGCGCGGGTCTGCATCAATCAGGGACGGGTGCTGGATGATCCCCGTCGGCCCCATGATTACTCCGACCAGCAATATTTGCGTAGCGCGGAAGAAATGTGCGCACTCTTCGAAGATATTCCCGAAGCTCTGGAAAATACCCTGGCGATCGCTAGGCGTTGTAACCTAGAGCTGACTCTGGGTGAAAATTTCCTGCCGGATTACCCGGTTCCCGAGGGCATGAGCATCGAGGAGTTTCTTGCGGATGAGTCGCGCAAGGGACTGGAAGTCCGGCTGGCCAAGTTATTCGATCCTGCGGCGGCTGATTTTGTTGAGAAGCGCCGGGAATATGATGAACGCCTCGAAATAGAACTTGGGGTTATTAATGGTATGGGCTTCCCTGGCTATTTTTTGATCGTGGCCGATTTTATTCGCTGGGCCAAAGATAACGCCATTCCGGTGGGGCCGGGGCGTGGTTCCGGTGCCGGTTCAATTGTTGCTTATGCGTTAAAAATTACCGATCTTGATCCTATCGCCTACGAATTGCTGTTCGAACGTTTCCTCAATCCTGAACGCGTATCCATGCCGGATTTTGATGTGGATTTCTGCATGGAAGGCCGGGATCGGGTCATTGACTATGTGGCCGAACATTATGGCCGCGACAAGGTTTCCCAGATCATCACGTATGGCACCATGGCGGCCAAGGCGGTGATTCGTGATGTGGGCCGGGTACTTGGCTATCCCTACGGCCTGGTGGATGGTATTGCCAAACTGATTCCCTTCGAGATTGGCATTACACTGGAAAAGGCGCTGGAGCAGGAAGATACCCTGCGCGAACGCTATGAAAATGAGGAAGACGTTGCCAGTCTGATCGATTTGGCGAGGTCGCTGGAAGGTTGTGCTCGCAACGCGGGTAAACATGCGGGCGGGGTGGTGATATCACCCACTAAATTAACCGACTTTACGCCATTATATTGTGAGCAGGGCGGCGGCAGTCTGGTGACCCAGTTCGACAAGAATGATGTCGAAGCGGTGGGCCTGGTTAAATTTGATTTCCTGGGTCTGCGCACCCTGACCATTATCGACTGGGCCGTACAAACGGTGAATCGCCAGCGTAAAATCGCCGGTGAAGATGCCCTCGATATCAGTGATATTCCGCTGGATTGTAAAAAGAGTTTCGAGCTACTTAAGGCCTGCCAGACTACGGCGGTATTCCAGCTTGAATCACGCGGCATGAAAGATTTAATCAAACGACTGCAGCCGGATGACTTCGAAGATATTATCGCGCTGGTGGCCCTGTTTCGTCCTGGCCCGCTGGGCTCAGGTATGGTGGATGATTTTATCAACGTCAAACACGGGCGCAAGAAACCGGAATACCCGCACCCGGACATCATGCATATTCTCAAACCCACCTATGGCGTGATCCTGTATCAGGAACAGGTGATGCAAATTGCCCAGGTATTGGCCGGTTATACGCTCGGTGGTGCCGATATGTTGCGCCGTGCAATGGGCAAGAAAAAACCTGAGGAAATGGCCAAGCAGCGCAGCATTTTCACAGAAGGTGCGGTGAAACGCGGGGTAGAAGAAAAAACTGCGACCTATATTTTCGATTTGATGGAAAAATTTGCTGGTTACGGCTTCAACAAATCTCATTCGGCGGCCTATGCCCTGGTTTCCTATCAGACCACCTGGCTCAAGGCGCATCACCCTGCAGCCTTCATGGCGGCGGTACTCTCGGCTGATATGGACAACACCGATAAGGTGGTGACCCTGATTGATGACTGCGATGATATGGAACTTAAGGTTGAGCCGCCGAATATCAATCTCTGTGCTCATCGCTTTACCGTCGATGGCGAACAGACGGTGGTCTATGGTCTAGGGGCTATTAAAGGTGTGGGTGAGGCGGCTATCGAAGGCATCATTCAGGAACGGGAAAACAACGGTGCATTTACCGATCTGTTCGACTTTTGCAAACGCATCGAATTAAAGAAGGTCAACCGCCGCACCCTGGAAGGTCTAATCATGGCTGGGGCACTGGATGTGTTTGCTGAGAATCGCGCAACCATACTTGCTTCACTGCCCGCCGCATTGAAAATGGCCGAACAGGAAAATCGAAACCGCGAAGCCGGGATTGATGATCTGTTTGGCATCGCCTCGAAAGCAGAGAGCGGGGCGAGGCGGGTAGACTACCAGCAACAACCGGACTGGAGTGAAGAGCAACGCCTGTCCTGTGAAAAACAAACGCTGGGTCTGTATCTTACCGGGCATCCTATTAATCGTTACCTGCCGGAATTGAAACGCTTCACCAGTGCCCGCATAGTCGATTTGAAACCGGCAAAAAATCAGACCGTGGTGGTGGCGGGCTTAATTGTTGCCATGCGTACCATGAATACTCGGCGCGGGGATCGCATGGCTTTTATCACCATTGATGATCGCAGCGCACGGATTGAACTGGCGGTTTTTTCCGAAGCTTATAACCAGTACCGCGATCTTTTGGCGAAAGATAAGTTGATCGTGGTTGAAGGTGAAGTCAGCATTGATGATTATAGCGGTGGTTTTAAAATGAGCGCCAATAATATTTATGATATGAACCAGGCTCGCACTCGTTTTGGTAAACGTTTACTGCTACAAGTTAATGAAAAACGTGCGGCCAATGGCTTTATTCATCAACTGCAAACAACCCTTACCCCGTTTAAAGATGGTTTTTGCCCTGTTGTTTTAGCTTATCAGGCTCATGGTGCTCGCGCTCAACTTACCCTGGGTGAAGACTGGCGTATTCAACCCAGTGATGAATTGTTGCAACGCCTACGAGAAATGGTAGGTGAAGAACAAGTGGAGATGATTTACTAATGATGGTTTTTCTATGAGCAAGAATAGTCTTTTTAAACTACTTGGACCCAAAGTATTAATTGGTATTTTTGGGTTTATCGTATCGGTTGCCTCGGTGGTATTACTGGCAATGTATTATTATCCGGACTGAAAAGTCAAGATTATTAACGAGTATAAGGATTGACTCAGTCATGACTGAAAATAATATAGAACAATTAAACCAAAATTTTTCATTTCAAAATGAGAATGGTAGCCTGTGTTTTAAATTGGGTGCCGATAATATCCCGCAGGTCGAAATTCAAAATGCACAAGCCCGTGCGCTCATAAGTCTGCAAGGAGCCCACCTTCTGGACTGGACCTTAAAAAACGGAGAAAAAATCATCTGGTTATCAGAGGATGCCGTTTTTGCCAAAGGCAAATCAGTGAGGGGAGGTATCCCAGTTTGCTGGCCCTGGTTCGGTGCGCATGATAGCAACGCCTCTTATCCTGCACATGGTTTTGCACGTACCGTTCTTTGGCAGGTTGCAGAAACGAAGTCGCTTCCATCAGGCGAAACACAAATCACTTTCAGACTGGATAGCACTCTGTGTGATGATGTGATACAGAAAATGTGGCCACAGTCGATCGTGCTGGATTATGTTCTGAGTATTGGTAACACACTGACATTGGAACTCACGACCTATAATCACAGCGAGCAGACCATCATCCTTGGACAGGCCCTGCATACTTATTTTAATGTGGGCGATATTAATCACACGACTGTTTACGGACTGGAAGGCCGAGACTATCTGGATAAACCGGATAACTTCAAACATAAAACCCAGTCTGGTTCTGTTCGCATTGATGGAGAAGTGGATCGCATATATCTGCAAACCAGTGACGATGTCAGCATAGATAATACGAAAAGAAAAATTATTATCCAGAAGCAGGGCAGTCAATCTACCATTGTCTGGAACCCCGGAAAAACGGTAGCCGATAAAATGGGCGATCTGGGTGAAGATGGATTTATGAAAATGCTCTGTGTCGAGTCGGCCAATGTCGCTGAAGATACAGTAACAATTGAAGCTGGCGGTCAGCACACACTACGAGTCAGTTATGATGTTACATAATCCACGTTCTCCTCTGGAAGCTGTTTCTTAATTACATCTTAATAGAGGTAGGGTGGGCACGTTTTTTGTGCCCACAGGCACTTCCTTCGGTCGTCCACTCTGGCTATGCCCGCATCATTCCTTCGTTCAGGACTTATGTATAGAGACAAGTCTGGGGAGAGAGGGTTAAATTGATATTAACCTCAAACAACCTGACCGGCACACCAGCCTGATGACCATGCCCATTGAAAATTATAACCGCCCAGCCAGCCGCTAACATCCATTACTTCACCGATAAAATACAGTCCACTTGCCTTAGCTGACTCCATTGTCTTTGATGACAATTCATTGCAGTCAATGCCGCCTAAGGTGACTTCGGCGGTTCGGTATCCCTCAGTGCCATTGGGTTTGATTTTCCAGTGTTGCAATTTTCGGGTGATATCGTCAATTTGAGATAAACTGATTGCCTGCATGGGGCGGTCTAAAAGTTCCTCTCCTAAAAATGTTAACAATAGTCGTTTGGGCAGGCTATCAACAAGTATGGTTTTTAAGTGGGCTTTAGAACGCGTATTTTTTTCACGGATTAAATACTCAGTTAAATCAAGATCGGGTAGCAGATTGATCTCAATAGCTTCACCCGCTTGCCAGTAAGAAGATATTTGTAATATAGCCGGGCCACTTAAACCACGATGAGTAAAGAGAATGTTCTCTCTAAATTGTATGCGCTCATTACTGACTACGCTGTTTATGGCAATGCCTGATAACTCGGAAAACTTATTTTTATCTTCTGGCTGCAGGGTAAAGGGAACCAGTCCCGCCGTGGTGGGCCAGATATGATGATCGAATTGTTCGGCTATCTTGTAACCTAATGGGGTTGCCCCCATACGTGGGATAGAAAGACCGCCGCTGGCGATTATCAGCGAACGGCTTTGAAAATACCCCTGTGAAGTCTCAATTGTGAAATTATCATTTTCTTGTTGCTGTACTTGTTTAATTTCAGTGTTTAACTGGATTTTAATTTTTACTTTTTTAGCCTCTGCCAATAACATCGCCATAATATCTTTGGCACTGTGATCACAGAATAATTGACCGTGTTCCCGTTCATGAAATGGGATTTGATAATTATTGATTATGGCAATGAAATCCCACTGCGTGAAGCGGCTCAATGCCGACTTACAAAAATGTGGATTATGAGAAACATAGTTTTCAGCGCTGATATTATAATTAGTAAAATTACAACGCCCGCCGCCTGAAATTAGAATTTTTTTACCGGCTTTGCGGGCATGATCCAGCACCACCACTTTGCGCCCACGTTTACCGGCTTCAATGGCACACATTAAACCGGATGCGCTGGCACCGATTATAAGAACGTCAGTTTGTATGGGATGATTTAGCACATTGATATTTAAATTTAGATATTAACCGTAGGTTGGTGCTGAGCGATAGCGAAGCCCAACAGTTGCAGCGTTCACCTGTTGGGCTTCACCATAAAGATTATGGTTCAGCACTAACCTACATATATTAATTATCGTAGTTTTCGTACTTTAAATTTTCGGCCTTTAATTTTACCTTCGGATAAAATCTTCAAAGCCTGTTTGGCCGCCGGACGATCAATGGCGACAAAAGTCAGCTTATCAAAAATATCAATTTTACCGATTTGTTTGCCGGGAATTTTATCGCCTGCGGTTAGGGCTCCTAATAGATCACCGGCACGAACTTTGTCTTTACGACCGCCATTAATGCTGAGTGTCACCATGGGTGGACTGAGTCTGAAGTGTTCACGACTTTTCAGGGTGGCGGTATTGTCAATTCTTACCGGGCCGCTACCCTGATAAGTCTCGATGGCGGTGACTTTGGACGCTTCGGAGGCCATGAACAGACTCAGGGCCAGGCCTTCATTACCGGCACGACCGGTGCGACCAATGCGGTGAATATGTATTTCCGGATCATGCGCCAGTTCAAAATTAATCACCGCTTGTAGATCTTTAATATCCAGTCCGCGCGCGGCAACATCGGTGGCGATTAAAACCGAGCTGCTTTTATTGGAAAACTGTACCAGTACCTGGTCACGATCTTTTTGTTCAAGATCACCGTGTAAGGCCAGCGCATGAAAGCCCTGCTGCCACAATTCTTCTGCCAGTTCCTTGCATTGATATTTGCGGTTACAAAATACCACGCTGGACTCAGGTCGATAATGCTGTAACAATTTTATCAGAGTCGTTGTTCGCTCACCTTTTTCTATTTCATAGAAAATCTGTTTAATCTGTTTATTGTCGTGAACGGCTTCGACTCGGATTTCTACCGGATCTTTCAAAATAGCATGACTGATTTTGTCAATGCCATCAGGGTAGGTGGCCGAAAATAACAGGTTCTGTCGCTGTTCAGGCATAAAACTAATGATGCGCATAATGTCATCATGAAAACCCATGTCCAGCATACGATCGGCTTCATCCAGTACCAGGGTAGTTAAGCTTTCTAATTTTAATGAACCCTTATCCAGATGTTTTAAAATACGTCCTGGCGTGCCGACCACGATATGTGGGCTATGTTCCAGAGAGATCAACTGCGGTGCGAGAGGTTTGCCGCCGCAGAGAGTGAGAATTTTAGTATTTGGGATGGCGCGTGCCAGCCGCCGAATTTCCTTGCTCACTTGATCCGCCAGTTCCCGCGTGGGGCATAATACTAGGGACTGGGTGGTGTAGGAACATGGGTCAAGTTTGTGCAGCAGACCAATGGCAAAGGCGGCGGTTTTGCCGCTACCAGTTTTGGCCTGGGCCAGTAAATCTTTGCCCTCGAGAATAGCCGGCAGACTTTGCGCCTGTATCGGGGTCATGGTCTGGTAATCCAGAGATGCGATATTAGTTAAAAATTCCGGGCTTAAGGGCAGTGATGAGAAGGTTGTGGCTGTCATGCATTTCATCTTTGTTAGTTTACGAGGAAACGGCACATAATAGCAGAATAGGGCGCGGCGTTTTGCTTTACGCACGATCCTGATTCCTGTAAAGTGCGCGTTTTGCTGAAAAACACGTTAAGTTGTTGATTATATTAAGCGGACCGTAAATATAGAATGGCGAACCGATTTTTAATCTCATCAATAGCGTAGAGGGTTTTACCAGCCTCTACCGAATCAAAAATATAATGACGCCTCATGTGGCCTTTGGTAGGGGTCACCACTGGCTGAACAAGGTGCTGATATGCCTGTAATTACACTCCCTGATGGCTCGAAACGCGAGTTTGAAAATCCCGTTACGGTAATGGACGTGGCCGCTGATATTGGCGAAGGTCTGGCGCGTGCCACCGTGGCCGGTAAAGTTGATGAACAGCTGGTGGATGCCAGTTATTTGATTGAAAACGATGCCTTGCTGTCTCTGGTTACCGATCGGGACGAACAGGGACTGGAAATCATTCGCCATTCCGCTTCACATCTAATGGCGCAGGCGGTGAAAGAGTTATTCCCCGAAACACAGGTGACCATCGGTCCGGTGGTTGATGCCGGGTTCTATTATGACTTTGCCCGTGAAGAATCCTTTGTCGAATCCGATCTTGCCCTGATTGAGAAAAAAATGAAGGAGCTGGTGAAGCAGAACCTTCCCATTGAGCGTTCCACCATGTCGCGCGAAGAAGCGATTCATTATTTTCGTGATTTGGGTGAAAATTACAAAGCTGAAATTATTGAGTCGATTCCTGAAGGCCAGGATATCTCTTTATATAAGCAGGGTGATTTCACCGATCTTTGCCGAGGCCCGCATGTGCCGTCCACTGGCAAAATCAAAGCCTTCAAACTGATGAAGCTGGCCGGTGCCTATTGGCGCGGCGATTCTGATAATGAAATGTTGCAGCGTATTTATGGCACGGCCTGGAATGATAAGAAGGCTCTCAAGGCTTACTTACACCGGCTGGAAGAAGCCGAGAAGCGTGACCATCGCAAACTGGGTCGGCAGCTGGATTTGTTTCACTCGCAGGAAGAAGCGCCGGGGATGATTTTCTGGCACGATAACGGTTGGGTGCTGTATCAGGAAATCGAACAATACATACGTAAATTGCTGCGCCAGCATGGCTATGGCGAGGTACGTACACCGAATTTAGCCGATCGGGTGCTGTGGGAGAAGTCGGGTCACTGGGATAAATTCAAGGATGACATGTTCACTACGCATTCGGAAAACCGCGAATATGCGGTTAAACCCATGAACTGTCCCTGCCATATTCAAATTTATAATCAGGGCCTAAAGAGTTATCGCGATTTGCCGCTACGCATGGCGGAATTTGGTTCCTGTCATCGCAACGAGCCGTCCGGTACTTTGCACGGCTTAATGCGGGTACGCGGTTTTACTCAGGACGATGCACACATCTTCTGTACCGAAGAACAGATCCAGTCTGAAGTTTCGGACTTTATCGAACTATTATTCGAGGTATACCGCGACTTTGGCTTCGATGATGTGATTATCAAGCTCTCCACCCGCCCGGAAAAACGAGTGGGTTCGGATGAGGTTTGGGACAAAGCTGAAGCAGCCTTGGCCACGGCGCTTGAATCCACGGATTTGAAGTGGGATTTGCAGCCGGGCGAGGGTGCGTTTTACGGCCCGAAAATTGAATTTTCTCTGCGCGACTGTCTGGATCGGGTCTGGCAGTGTGGCACCATTCAGGTGGATTTCAATATGCCGGGACGACTGGATGCCCAGTACGTGGCCGAAGATGGCTCACGCCAGATCCCGGTGATGTTGCACCGTGCTATTTTGGGCTCTCTGGAGCGTTTTATCGGCATTTTAATTGAGCATTATGCCGGTGCTTTTCCGCTCTGGCTGGCACCGAATCAGGTGGTGGTGATGGGAATTACCGATAATCAGGCCAATTATGTGCAAGCAGTAGCAGAAAAACTGCAAAAACAGGGAATTAGAGCCATTGCTG
>CAZNRP010000067.1:0-15632 GCA_964575555.1 uncultured Thiohalophilus sp.
GAGCCTGGGGACTGGGCTGGGAAATCTGGCTCAATGGCATGGAAGTCACCCAGTTTACCTATTTCCAGCAGGTTGGCGGAATGGACTGCCGGCCGGTATTGGGTGAAATCACCTATGGACTGGAACGCATCGCCATGTATCTTCAGGGCGTGAAAAGTGTGTTCGATCTGATCTGGACACGGGGCCCGCAGGGAGTCGTCACCTACGGCGATGTCTTCCATCAAAATGAAGTTGAGCAGTCCACCTATAATTTTGAACAAGCCGATGTGGATTTCCTGTTTAGCCAATTTGATCATTGCGAAACTCAGAGCCAAAAATTGATTGAGGCCAATCTGGCCTTGCCAGCATATGAACAGGTCCTACAGGCTTCACATACTTTTAATCTGCTCGATGCCCGCCACGCCATTTCGGTTACCGAGCGGCAACGATATATTCTGCGTGTGCGCAGCCTTTCCCGTGCGGTTGCCGAAACCTATCACGCCGCCCGTGAAGCCCTGGGCTTTCCCCTTTGCAATAGTAAAACCAGCGGGGAGACAGGCACATGAATAAGCAAGATCTTTTAATTGAAATCGGTACCGAAGAGCTGCCACCGAAAGCTCTGAATAAATTATCCAGCGCTTTTCTTTCCGGTGTAAAAAGTGGACTGGAAAAATCTAAGTTAAGCTTTTCTAAAATAGAAAACTTTGCCAGCCCTCGTCGCCTGGCTTTACTGATTCGAGATCTTAGCGAGAGCCAACCCAATAAAAATGTTGAGCGTAAAGGCCCGGCACTTCAAGCCGCCTACGCTGAAGATGGTAGCCCGACGAAAGCGGCTGAAGGTTTTGCCCGCTCCTGCGGCGTTGAAGTTTCAGCGCTGGCAAAACAGGAAACCGAAAAGGGCACCTGGCTGGTTTTTCGCAGCGAACAAAAAGGTCAGCCTACTAGTGCTCTTATTCCCGCCATTATTTCTGAGTCACTGGATAAATTACCGGTTCCCCGGCGCATGCGCTGGGGCGATCTCGATACCCAGTTTGTGCGTCCCGTACACTGGATCGTCCTGTTATTCGGCAATGACATTATTGAAGCTGAAATCCTTGGTATTCACAGCGGACGAGAAACCTTCGGCCATCGTTTCCACCATCCCGAGGCTATTTCCATTCCCGTTCCCACTGATTATGAAATGCTGTTGGAAACCACCGGCAAGGTCATTGCTAATTTTGATCGACGTCGGCAAAGCGTCCGCGCCCAGGTTGAAAAAGAAGCTCAGCAACTCAAGGGTAAGGCCGTTATCAGTGATGCACTATTAGATGAAGTTACTGCAATGGTTGAATGGCCAGTGGCCGTGGCCGGTAACTTTGAATCCCGCTTTCTTGATGTGCCCAGTGAAGCGCTGATTTCCACTATGACAAGCAATCAGAAATATTTTCATCTGCTGGATACCGATGAAAAACTAATGCCACACTTTATTACCATCAGCAATATCGAAAGCCGCGATGCAAGTAAAGTGAAAGAAGGTAATGAACGCGTTATTCGTCCACGTTTTTCCGATGCTGAATTTTTCTGGAATCAAGATCGCAAACACACTTTAGATAAGCGGCTCGAATCACTTAAGTCCGTCATCTTCCAGAAAGAGTTAGGCACCGTTTTTGATAAAACCCAGCGGGTAATGAAAAATGCCGCCTGGATTGCTGAACAACTTGAAACCAATACCACTCTGGCCGTGCGTGCAGCGGAACTGTGTAAGTGCGATCTAATGACTGAAATGGTCGGTGAGTTTCCCAGCCTGCAAGGCATTATGGGGCGCTATTACGCGCAGCATGATCAAGAAAATGACGAAGTTGCCAATGCACTGGATGATTATTATCGACCACGTTTTGCCGGTGATAGCTTACCTGAATCAAACACGGCACAGGCGCTGGCCATTGCCGATCGTATCGATACGCTAATGGGCATATTTGCCATTGGCCAAATCCCCACCGGTGACAAAGATCCCTATGCCCTGCGTCGGGCGGCCCTGGGTATATTACGGATTCTGATTGAAAAAAATATTAATCTGGATTTGCGTGCCTTGCTTAATACTGCCGCAGAGCACTTTAACAGTAGTATAAATGCAGCTGCCGCCACCGATAAAGTTTTAAGCTTTATTCTTGATCGCCTGCAGGCTTACTATCAGAGCAAAGACATTAAAACCGACGTACTGGATGCGGTTACCAGTATTCATCCCAGCTGCCCGCTGGATATTGATCAACGCATTCAGGCGGTCAATCTTTTTCGCAGCCTGCCGGAGGCGCAAAGCCTTGCCGCAGCCAATAAACGCATAAGTAATATTTTGAAAAAAGTTGAAGGCACGCTGCCCGACAAAATTAATACCAGTGCCTTTGTTGAAGAACAGGAAAAGACTTTATATCAGGCACTCACTGGTTTGAGCAGTGAAGTTGGCTCTCTTTTACAGCAAAACAATTACGCAGCCGCATTAACGCAACTAGCTCAACTTCGCGATCCTGTTGACAGTTTTTTCGATAACGTTATGGTGATGGCTGAAGACAATGCCCTGCGTAATAATCGCATCGCCCTGCTTAACCAGCTGCATGGCCTGTTTATGCAGGTTGCTGATATTTCGCGACTACAGAGCTAAATCACATGAATAAAGATTCCTATCAGGACATGCTGGCTGCTGTACAGGCCTTCCATAATAAACATGATTTTAAAACTAATGGTGGTGAAGAACTCACTTACCGCATTTCTTTAATGGCCGAAGAACTAGGTGAAATTTCCGCCTGTGTGACCAAGGGCAAGAGTCGTGAAGATTTAGCCGAAGAGGTGGCTGATTTATTTATCCTCTTAATCGGCACCGGCATCGCCGCTGACTTTGATCTCAATAAAGCCTTCTGGGCCAAGATGGAAAAAATCATGCAGCGCAAATCACGCATGGTAAATGGCAAGATTCGCGTTTCAGAATTTAGAGATTAAATTTTAAATTATGAAACTTGTGATTCTTGATCGTGACGGCGTGATTAATAAAGACTCGGATAATTTTATTAAATCAGTTGATGAGTTTATCCCCTATGCCAACAGCCTCAAAGCCATTGCCCGACTTAACCATGCCGGCTATACCGTTGCCATTGCCACTAATCAGTCCGGCATTGGCCGCGGCTATTATGACGAAGCTGCTCTAACCGCCATGCATGAAAAACTGCAGGCCTTATTGGCACCGCTGAATGGCCATATTGATTTCATCACTTACTGCCCACATCATCCTGATGCCAACTGTGATTGCCGTAAACCCAAACCCGGGCTGCTGAATCAAATTGCCCACCACTTCCAGACCGATCTTAACGAAGCAATCCTTGTCGGCGATAGTCGACGTGACCTGGATGCCGCGCGTGTAGCAGGTGCCCGGCCGATACTGGTTAAAACCGGGAAGGGGCAGGGCACTCTGGCGCGTGGAGAAGGGCTGGAAAATGTGCCCGTTTACGATCACCTTCTGGCTTTCGTTGAAGATTTACTCACAGCAAAAATATAATGTTATTTATCCGTTCGCTGATTTTCAGTTTAATTATGATCTTCTCAACCTTGCTGATCGCCATCACACTGGTCTTTCTTTCACCTCTGCCTTATCGTTGGATCATCAGCTTTGCCCGTATCTATCCTGCGATCAACTTGCTAGCGCTAAAACACATTTGCGGCATTCAGTATAAAGTCAGCGGTACAGAAAATATTCCGGATCAGGCCAGCATCATTTTAAGTAAGCACCAGTCCACCTGGGAAACCCTGGCCCTACAGCTCATCTTTCCGCCCATGGCCTTTGTTATAAAACGTGAATTATTGTGGATCCCTTTCTTTGGCTGGGGTCTGGCCGCCATGCGTCCGGTGGCGATTAACCGTAGCTCCGGACGCGTAGCCTTAAAGCAAATGGTAAGTAAGGGCAGGGCACGTTTAGAGCAAGGAATCTGGGTAACTATTTTCCCTGAAGGCACCCGTGTATCCGCAGGCACTAAAGGCCGTTACCGTATTGGAGGTGCGATTTTAGCCGCCAAAAGCGGTCACCTGGTGGTGCCGGTAGCACATAATGCCGGCGAGTTCTGGCCCCGGGGTCAATTCATTAAAAAACCGGGGACGATTCAAATAGTCATTGGCCCACAAATTCCCAGTAACAACCGTAAAGCCGAAGACATCCTGGCTGATGCGGAAAACTGGATTGAATCAACGATGAAGAAAATGGAGAAATAAACTGCTCTGTAGCAAGTTGTATCTAATTATTGCAGATACCGTGCGTAGGCGAGTAGCCCTTTGTAGCATGGGCGGGTAAAGCATATAGCTGAAGCCATACATTTATACCTATAGTCGCATCACCCCTGTAGGTTCGATTTCAATCGAACAGGGACGAGGGAAACAGCCGGGTGACTTCGAACTTGTACGACTGAAGCCGACCCTACAAAAGTTCAAAAATCAAACATCCAGGTTTGAAGCATTCAAGGCATTGCTTTCGATGAACTCTCGTCGCGGTTCAACCTGATCGCCCATCAACGTGGTAAATATTTCATCTGCGCCAATGGCATCCTCAATCTGCACCTGTAGCAGGCGGCGACTATTCGAATCAAGCGTGGTTTCCCAAAGCTGTTCCGGATTCATTTCACCCAACCCTTTATAACGCTGAATATGCTGACCCCGTTTGGCTTCTTCCATTAACCATTCCATCATCTGTTTAAATGTCTGCACATCCTTACGACGTTCACCTCGCTGCACGAACGCCCCCTCACCGATAAGTCCCTGCAACTGTTGAATCAGTATTTTAAAGGCTTGATACTCACCAGATTCAAAGAACTCTCGCCTAAGTAAGCGTTCACTATCAATTCCGTATCGGATTGTTATCAACTGCGCCTGCCAGGCTCCAGGTTCTGATTCATCATCCACTAACCGTATTTCAATCCTGTCCTGAACCTGATCATCTGCGCTCAAACGCTGTTGCAGTTCATCAAACCAGCCCCGTGCTTTTTCTTTATCCAGAATCGCACTATCTTCAAATACCGGCATGCCAATCATTTTTTCCAGTACCCGCATCGGGTAACGCCGGGCCAGTCTTTTGATGCTTTCTGTTACCAGAATATATTGCTTTGCCAAGACTTCCAGCGCTTCACCGCTTAAGGCCGGTGCTTGCTCATTAACATGAAATTCGGTGCCGTCCAGTGCCACCTGCAATAAATAAGTATTCAGCTCCGCATCATCTTTAACGTAGCGTTCCTGCTTGCCCTTTTTGAGTTTATACAGGGGGGGCTGGGCAATATAGACATAGCCATTTTCAATTAACTCCGGCATCTGTCGATAAAAGAAGGTCAGCAACAGGGTGCGAATATGTGAGCCATCCACATCCGCATCCGTCATAATAATGATGCGGTGATAACGCAATTTGTCGATGTTGAATTCTTCTCGACCAATGCCGCAACCCAGGGCGGTGATCAAAGTGCCCACTTCAACGGAAGATAACATTTTATCAAAGCGTGCTTTTTCCACATTGAGGATTTTACCCTTCAGTGGCAGGATCGCCTGAAATTTTCTATCTCGCCCCTGCTTGGCTGAACCACCAGCGGAATCGCCCTCCACCAGGAAGAGTTCAGACAGGGCCGGATCTTTTTCCTGACAATCCGCCAGTTTTCCTGGCAAACCTGCAATATCCAGTGCGCCTTTTCGCCGTGTCATCTCACGGGCTTTGCGCGCCGCCTCACGGGCTCGGGCCGCATCAATAATTTTGGAGACAATCGCTTTACTGTCTGCTGGACTTTCCTGTAAATAATCATTTAATTTTTCACCCAATATCGACTCCACGATGCCTTTAATTTCTGAAGACACCAGCTTGTCCTTGGTTTGTGATGAAAATTTAGGATCAGGTACTTTAACCGACAATACCGCCGTCAGACCTTCACGGGCGTCA
The DNA here is from genome assembly GCA_964575555.1 of uncultured Thiohalophilus sp. Classification (GTDB taxonomy): domain Bacteria; phylum Pseudomonadota; class Gammaproteobacteria; order UBA6429; family Thiohalophilaceae; genus JAADGZ01. The sequence continues at coordinate 5,909 of CAZNRP010000067.1, forward strand.
TCCCCGCTAGGATTTACCTTGTTCTTTTTGGCATGCCCCTGTTTTTCAATATAGCTATTTAACGTGCGAGTCAGTGCTGCACGAAACCCAGCCATGTGTGTGCCACCATCGCGCTGGGGAATATTATTAGTGAAACAAAAAATATTTTCCTGGTAAGAATCATTCCACTGCATGGCGATTTCAACACCCACATCGTCTTTTTCCGTATTCACATAAACGACATTTTCATGAAGCGGTGTTTTATTGCGATTTAAATGTTCCACAAAGGCTCTAATGCCGCCTTCATATTCGAAAATTTCCTTTTTATCACTACGCTCATCACTCAGAGCAATGCGGACACCGGAATTTAGAAAAGACAGCTCACGTAATCGCTTGGCTAAAATATCAAAATGAAATTCGGTGTTGGTAAAGATTTCTGTGCTGGGCTTGAAGCGGATTTCTGTTCCTGACTTATCCGTGTCTCCAACAGGTGCCAGATCGGCCTGGGGTTCACCCAGTTTATATTCCTGTTGGTGAATTTTTCCTTCTCGGCGAATAGTCAGTTTTAAACTTTCTGAGAGAGCATTAACCACGGATACGCCCACACCATGCAAGCCCCCGGAAACTTTATAAGAGTTATCATCAAATTTTCCACCCGCGTGCAACACAGTGAGGATAACTTCAGCCGCTGAACGACCTTCTTCTTCATGGAAATCCGTTGGAATCCCACGGCCATCATCTTTAACCGTAATGGAGTTGTCACTGTTTATGCTCACCTCGATACTAGAGCAATGACCGGCCAACGCTTCATCTATCGAATTATCCACTACTTCGAAAACCATGTGATGTAAACCGGTACCATCGTCGGTATCACCAATGTACATTCCTGGGCGTTTGCGCACCGCATCCAGCCCTTTTAGGACTTTAATGCTGGATGAATTATAACTGTCTGACTCGCTCATGCTTTTCTCTCCATTAAGGCCGGGGATTGTACCATTTCTGAAACCTGCCCGTGTTCCACGTGAAACACCTTGTAGTTAACCTTTTCATTGAATTTTAATAAATCCAGTTGATTCGTTGATACAAAGATCTGTGCACCTGTTTCAAGCGCGGTATTAATGAGTTTCTCACGATGCTGTTCATCTAACTCGGCAGCCACATCATCAATGAGCAATACCACATCCTGCTGTTTCTGTTTTTTTAATAACTTTATTTGCGCAAGCCTTAAAGCACAAACCAATAATTTCTGTTGCCCCCGCGACAGGTAATCCTGCACACGATTATTATCACAGTTAAAGATTAAGTCGGCTCGATGCGGCCCGCAACGAGTAAAGCCTGACCGCCGATCAAACTCCAGTCCATTATTTAAAGCACTTTCAAAGTCAGTATTCGCGGCCCAGCCACAACGATATTCGACGGCTATCTCTAGTTTCATCAGGCTTAGGCAATATTTTGAAATATAGGGTTGAATACTATTTAAATACTGTTTTCTTAAAAAAGTCATCTTTTCACCCAATTCCAGCAATCCCTTGTCCCATAATTGAATGAATTTTGTCGCCTGTCCCTGACGCAAAGCAGCATTCCTTTGTTTCAGGGTGTGTGTATAAGCATGCCAAATCGATAAAAAAACAGGTTCCACGTGAAACACTCCCCAATCTAAAAATTGGCGGCGTTGTTTTGGCCCCTGTTCTAACAACTGATGCCCCTGAGGATGTATCACCTGTACGGGCAGCGTAACGGCTAACCGGGATAGCTGTTTAATCATTTCCCCGTTAATTTTGATTTGTGAGTCAGCGACAGATTTTCGAATGCCTAAAATTGAATCTGCCCCACTAAAGCTATCTTTCAAATATCCAATAACTTGCAGATAATTTTCCTGAAACTGAATTAATTTTTTAGTTTGGCTAGTTCGAAATGAACGACTAAGGGATAGATAATAAATACTTTCAAGAATATTAGTTTTACCCGCACCATTATTCCCGACAATAATATTGAAAGTATCTGAAAAAGAAAAATCAGCCTTTTTAATATTTCGAAAGTATCGGAGTTCCAGTTTATTTAAAGACATGAATCAACAAGGCGGTGCTGCTAAAGCCGCATGGGCATAATAACGTAGCGGTTATGGGTATTTCCTTCCCCGGTCACCAGGCAACTATGGTTAGTATCGGTCATACTCAATTCAACATTTTGTTCAGTAATCACCGATAATGCTTCTTGAAAATAAGCCACATTAAACCCAATTTCAAACTCCGGTCCTTCATATGTAATTTCGATCTGTTCTTCTGCTTCTTCCTGTTCCGGATTATGAACGGTGGCATTTAACATTCCCGGTGTAAACTGAAGCAAAATACCCCGATATTTTTCATTGGAAAGAACCGAGGCCCGAATAAAAGCCTGGCGCAATTGTTCCCGATCACATGAGATTGATCTCTCACAGTTTGAAGGTATAACTTGTTGATAATCCGGAAATTTTCCATCAATAAGCTTGGAAGTGAAAATCACATCCCCCAAATCGATACGAATATGATTTTCACTTAATTTAATATGCAGAACATCATCAGACTCATCAAGAAGCCGGGCTAATTCATTAACCCCTTTTTTAGGCAGGATGATTTGGCGTGTTTCCGTGACATCAAATGTCCCGCTCAATTCAGACAAGGCAAGTCGGTGTCCATCAGTAGCTACTGCACAGAGTTTATCAGCCGATATTTCCAACAACAAGCCATTAAGATAATAGCGGACATCCTGCTGAGCCATACAAAACTGTGTGTTTTCTATCAGATGTTTAAGTTCTTTCTGAGTCAGGTTAAATTCAAACGGTGAAGTCACCGCATCAATATTGGGGAACTCTGATGAAGGCAGGGTTGAAAGTGTAAATCGACTTCTGCCAGATTTAATCACACAGCGATTGTTTTTAGTACTTAATTCTAGTTCTGCGTTTTCAGGCAGTGCCTTACATATATCGATGAATTTTTTACCGGGCAAGGTAATCTCATCATTTTCATCACAGTCCACCGTCAATTGAGCCACCATCTCAACTTCAAGATCGGTGCCGGTTAAACGCATAGAATTATCAGATACCTGAATTAGGATATTAGACAGTATGGCCAGTGATGGACGTCGTTCAACAATATTACCCACTATCTGCAAGGGTTTTAAAAGAGTGTCGCGATGCAGTTTGAGCTTCATTAAAGATCCTTATATTTTATATATAAATTATTACTGTTATTAGGCTCATCGAAATCTGTGGATAAGCACTTTTTCATTATATTTTACAATTGCTTAAGGACTACTTAAAACTGTATAAATAATGTTTTATAAACGATTATAAGCTGTGGATAAAAAGTGATTAACTATTTGCACAAGCGCAAAACCCTTATTGTTAACAACTTATCCACAACTCATACCCATCATGTACTCAGGATACGAAATAGATTTGAGAAATCTTCATCAATACTTAATTCTGTTTCTTTCAGTTCTTTTACTTTGCGGCAAGCATGTAGCACCGTTGTATGATCCCGCCCGCCGAAGGCATCACCAATTTCCGGTAAACTATGATTTGTTAATTCCTTGCATAAGGACATGGCAATTTGCCGGGGGCGCGTGATTGAGCGACTGCGTCGTTTAGACAGCAAATCAGCAACCCGAATCTTATAGTATTCAGCAACTGTTTTTTGAATATTTTCAATAGTGAGTTGACGATCCTGGATTGCGAGTAAATCACGTAGTGCTTCTCGGGCAAAATTCATGGTAATGGGTTGACCCGTAAACTGGGCATTGGCCATCACTCTGCGTAGCGCACCTTCAAGTTCACGAATATTAGAGCGAATTCGTTTAGCGATAAAAAAAGCCACATCGTTGGATAATTCTACACCGGAATTACTGGCTTTGCTTTTAAGAATTGCGACCCGGGTTTCCAGTTCAGGTGGTTCAATGGTTACTGGTAGCCCCCAGCCAAAACGTGATTTTAAGCGTTCTTCCAGACCGTCCACTTCTTTTGGATAGCGATCACAGGTCATGATGATCTGATGGTTACTTTCTATGAGTGAGTTGAAAGTGTGAAAAAATTCTTCCTGAGACTGTTCTTTGCCAGCAAAAAACTGAATATCATCGATTAATAATGCATCAACTGAACGGTAATAGCGCTTAAATTCGTTGATCGTGCCGTGTTGTAGGGCTTTAACCATTTCGGCAACAAAACGCTCAGAGTGTAAATAAATCACATTCGCATTAGGTTGATATTGAAGGATCATATTGCCGACCGCATGCATCAGATGGGTTTTGCCTAATCCCACCCCTCCGTAAATCATCAAAGGGTTGTAACTGTGGCCGGGATTTTCGGCGACTTGCAGGGAGGCGGCGCGGCCAAGCTGGTTAGATTTGCCTTCAACATAATTGTCGAAGGTGAAATTAGGATTCAGGCTGGAATTTCGTCGCGGTTTAACGGCGGGGTTGCTCATTTGAGCGCGCGCTAAATTCGGCTTGTTAGCAGGTTCTGTTAAATCTTCACTGCCGATGTCGAGAAGTACAGAAATAGTTTGATCTGAATAATTATTTACCAGTGCGGTTATATTGTTGAAATATTTATCTTTTACCCAATCAAGCACAAACTGGTTAGGGGCGAGCAGGATAATTTCATTATCTTTGAAGCGGGCCTGTAAAGGACGCACCCAGGTATTGAATTGTTGGGGTGACAAATCCTTTTCAAGTCGAGACAGACATTTATCCCAGGAACTCTGAGGCACGTAAAAAACTCCTAAACGAGATATTTCGAAAACACGGAAAACAAAAGCTTGAATCAGAAAATCTGAAGAGAGCCTTCTGATAGAAGAGAGAGTTTATAACGATATAAAAAAGTTATCCACATGCACGGGACAAGAAATTTAAACATAATTTTGTTGACAGTCGCGGGCTCAGGACGTATTGTTGCGTGCTCTTTTTCAGGGACTGTGTTCCTGAATATTTCAAGTAACAAGTTTCTGATTAAACAGTGATTTAGCCATGAAAAGAACATTTCAGCCCAGCACCCTCAAACGTAGTCGTACTCATGGTTTTCGCGCACGCATGCGCACCCGTGCAGGTCGCGCAGTTATTAACGCCCGTCGTGCAAAAGGTCGTCAGCGCCTAAGCGCCTGATAAACCGGTCCGAGCAGGTCAATTCGAACATCCCTTCAAAGAGTAAGGTTTGCGAACAGTTTCCTCGCCAACACAGGTTACTCACGGCAAAGGATTTCAGTCGAGTTTTTAAAAACGCAGTGAAGCAGGGTGATCGACATCTAACCTTGCTGGCCTGTATTAACTCACTTGAAGTTCCACGTCTGGGCATGGCGGTGCCAAAGCGCCAGTTAAAGCGAGCCGTCGATCGTAATCGTATTAAGCGTTTGACCCGTGAGAGTTTTCGAAAACATCAGACTCAACTCCGGGGACTGGATGTTGTAGTATTGGTTCGTCACGGGATAATGCAGATGGATAATGCAGCGGTATTCCGTGCTCTGGATAAACACTGGACCCTGTTGAGTAAAAAATGCGAAAGCTTGTTCTCTTCCTGATTGGTGCATATCGCTACCTGATCAGTCCATTTCTAGGCAATAACTGCCGCTTTTATCCTAGCTGTTCTGAATATGCAGAAACGGCCGTTATTCGTTTTGGTGTATTTCGTGGAAGCTGGCTGAGCCTCAAGCGCTTAAGCCATTGTCATCCCTGGCATGCCGGGGGTATTGATCCTGTACCTGAGAAAAAAGAAGCCTGATGGAACAACAACGTCTTATATTGTTTATCGCCCTGAGTTTGGTTCTGTTTTTAATCTGGGATGCCTGGCAGCGGGAATTCACACTCCAGCCAGTGGTGCCGGTGGTTGAAACCAGTCAGGAATCCCCAATGGCGGGATCCAGTGCCGATGTTCCTGTGGCAGAAAACGCCTCGGCTCCTGCAAATTCAGCTTCCTATATGCCGGTTGCTGAACCCGTGCTGGTGAAACAGGCACAGCGGATTCATGTTGAAACCGATATATTTCGCGCTGAAATCGATACTATGGGTGGCGATCTTCGCATCGTTGATCTGAGAAAATACCCTGTTAGCGTTGATAAGCCGGATCAGCCCTTCCGCCTGATGAAGGACGAAGCCGGTAATTTATTTGTCGCACAATCGGGATTCACCCTGAGGAAAAGTGATGGTGTGGTGCTCAGTGCCGCTCCGAATCACACCACCTTGTTTCAGTCGGTGCGCTCGGACTATAGATTATCGGATAATGAAGATCAGTTAACCGTGGTTCTGACCTGGACCAGTCCAGACGGTGTGGTCTTTCTCAAGAGTTACACCTTCAGCCGTGGCAGTCATTTGATCAAAGTTGATCACACGATTAAGAACCCCACCGCAAAAGACTGGGCGGGCAACCTGTATCAGCAATTGCAGCGCACTCCGCTGCCAGAATCTGAAAAGCCGCGTTTCATTTACACTTATACGGGTGGTGTTGAATACAGTCCAGAAGATAAATATAACAAGGTTAGCTTCGATGATATGGAAGAAGCGAAGTTGAGTAAATCCGTAACCGGTGGCTGGACTGCCATGATTCAGCATTACTTTCTGGCCGCTTGGGTTCCCCCCGTTGATACAGCGGAGATCTTTTATTCCCGCTTTAAGGCGAATCCTAGCCGTTACACCATAGGCATGAAAACTGAAAATACCCAGCGCGTTGTTGCAGGCACAGAGCAGCGCTTTAGTAACGAGCTTTTTGTGGGCCCCAAATTACAGGGTGTGCTGGAAGAGATTGCGCCGGGACTGGATTTGACCGTCGATTATGGCGTGCTCACCATTCTGGCCAAGCCGATTTATATTGTGCTGAAGTTTATTCACCAATACATCGTCAGCAATTGGGGCTGGGCTATTATTATTTTAACCCTGCTGATCAAGCTGGCATTTTATAAGCTATCGGAAAAATCCTATCGCTCCATGGCACAAATGCGCAAACTGACCCCGCGTATCCAGCAATTAAAAGAGCGTTTTGGTGATGATCGCCAGAAAATGGGCCAGGCGCAGATGGAGCTGTTCCGCAAAGAAAAGATCAATCCACTGGGCGGTTGTTTGCCGATTCTGGTACAGATGCCCGTGTTTATTGCACTTTACTGGGTGCTGCTGGAAAGTGTGGAGTTGCGACAGGCTCCGTGGATATTGTGGATTCAGGATATGTCTACCGCCGATCCCTATTTTGTTCTGCCCCTGCTCATGGGTATCAGCATGTTTATTCAACAGAGGCTGAATCCCGCCCCAGTTGATCCCATTCAGGCCAAGGTGATGATGTTGTTGCCGTTTGTGTTTACCATTTTCTTCGCCTTCTTCCCGGCTGGGCTGGTGATTTACTGGGTGGTCAATAATACCCTGTCGATTATTCAGCAATGGTATATCACTCGCATCGTCATCAAGGCCTGATCATCCGGCCGCAGGGAATGCATGAGTCCGCGTGATTATGTCGAAGACACCATAGCTGCCATAGCCACCCCGGCCGGTCGGGGTGGGGTGGGTATTATTCGTATTTCAGGTGCTGGCGTGAGTGATATTGCCAGCGCCGTTCTGGGCTGCCTGCCCCGTCCCCGTTTTGCCGAATACCTTGCTTTTCTTGATGAGGATGCGGCTGTCATTGATCAGGGCATCGCCCTGTATTTTCCCAATCCGCACTCCTTTACCGGCGAAGATGTGCTGGAACTGCAGGGTCACGGCGGCCCGGTGGTCTTAGATTTACTCCTAAAACGTGTACTTTCTCTGGGTGCCCGGATGGCACGTCCCGGTGAATTCAGTGAGCGTGCCTATTTAAATAACAAAATCGATCTGACTCAGGCGGAGGCTATTGCTGATTTAATTGATGCCGGCACTGAGCAGGCGGCACGTTGTGCCATGCACACACTGGAAGGTGTTTTTTCAGACTGGGTGCATCTGACGGTGGAACGGCTGACACATTTACGCATGTATGTTGAAGCGGCCATTGATTTTCCCGAAGAAGAAATCGATTTCCTTGCAGATAATAAAGTCACCGATGAACTTGATGCTTTATTACTGGAACTGGATCGCGTGATTAAGCAGGCACACCAGGGGCAGTTGCTGCGTGAAGGCATGCGCATCGTTCTCGCTGGCCAGCCGAATGCCGGCAAGTCCAGTTTATTAAATCAGTTAGCCGGGCGTGAGTCGGCAATTGTGACCGACATTCCCGGCACCACCCGCGATGTGCTGAGAGAGGAAATCAGTATTGATGGCCTGCCGGTACATGTCATTGATACCGCTGGATTGCGTGAGAGTAATGATGCCATCGAACAGGAAGGTATTCGCCGCAGCTGGCAGGAAATGGAGCAGGCCGATCGGGTTTTATTATTGCTGGATGATCGTCGCGGCTTTGGTGAGGCAGAAGAAAAAATTCTGTCCAAACTACCGGTTAATCTGGAACTGACCATCATTCACAATAAAATTGATTTAAGTAATGCGAAAGTCGCTCTAAAAGAACAGAACACGCGAACACATATCTGGTTATCAATAAAAAATAAGCAGGGCATGGAATTACTACGCACGCATTTAAAAGATTGTGTCGGTTTTAATATCACGGCTAGCAATGAAGGACAGTTTATGGCGCGGCGGCGACATTTGCAGGCACTGGAACAGGCGCGCGAGTTTGTTAAAAATGGCGCGCAGCAGTTGCGGAAATATGCGGCTGGAGAATTACTGGCGGAGGAACTGCATCAGGCACAAAAAGTACTGGGTGAAATTACCGGCACGGTGAGTAGCGATGATTTACTTGGGCGGATATTCAGCAGCTTTTGCATAGGCAAATAAAAAGACTCGATTTGTAAACTTATTTGGTCTTGGATGTAGTGCGAGCACACAAATCTTTAAGAATCCCATTTTCAATACTGTAAATCCAACCGTGAATAGAAAGCTCTTCTCCCTGTTTCCATGCGTTCTGTACAATAGTTGTATTACAAATATTTGTAACCTGCTCTCTTACATTGAGCTCACAGAGCAAATCCAACTTCTCCTTATGTTCAAGCCCATCAAATTGTCCGGAATTAAAACGTATGACATCTTTAATATGACGCAACCAATTATCGATAAGTCCATGTTCGTGATTTTCCAGTGCCGCTTTAACGCCACCACAGCCATAGTGGCCGCAAATAATAATATGCTTGACCTTTAATACCTCAACAGCAAATTGTATTACCGATAGACAATTTAAATCTGTATGAACGACAACATTTGCAATATTACGATGAACAAATACCTCACCAGGTTGTAAACCGGTTATTTGATTAGCCGGGACCCGACTATCTGAACAGCCAATCCATAGATACTCTGGAGCCTGCTGTTTTGATAGCCGCGTAAAAAATTCTGGGTCTTTATCTTTAATTGATGTTGCCCAGGCCAAATTGTTATCAAAAAGATGAGTTAGTGTTTTCAAGCGTAAATCTCTCCCGTGCTTTTTAAATCAAACGCCCTTCTGGATGAGTTTGTTAGCCCTATATTATATTGGACATTATTTAATATAGCTTATCTGTTGACGATCTTGAGTTATAAATAGAATACCCGATACTGCATAAAACTAATACAAGATTAATCAACACCTTATTGTAAAGGACTATATCATCCATATATATTATATTTAACCCAACTAACTCACAAAAGAACCATAGCATTAGATGGAGAATACGAAGTGTTTTAAATGTATCTCGTGTAGCACATTCTGTAATTTTTCTGTTAGTGCGTGGCA
>CAZNRP010000068.1:0-15568 GCA_964575555.1 uncultured Thiohalophilus sp.
GCTTCCTTCGACAGGGCTCTCCTGAGCAACGCCGAAGGGCTTCCTTCGACAAGCTTCCTTCGACAAGCTCAGGACGAACGGGGTTGACTCTGATGCGCGGTAAGTTTTATTGTGTTCGACTTCAGCCGAGCCTGTGGCGAGTGACTCATGTAGCCCGTTCAAAGCCATGATCGGGAAAAGTAAGTGTTGGTGAGCACAAAAACCGTGCCCACCCTGCCGGGCTTTTGTAGTAATATCCCGCCTCATATTCTATTCACAATCCAAATTTCTAACGACGAAACAAAGACACAACCTTGAAACACGCGATCAAAACCATGCTCCAGCAAGCACTGGAGTGCCTTAAACAATCGGGCGCACTGCCAGATGATGCCAATCCGTCGATACAGGTTGAACGAACCCGCGATTCTGCCCATGGTGACTTTGCTAGCAATCTGGCGATGATGCTGGCCAAACCTGCGCGCAAAAAGCCACGTGACATTGCAGAAGATCTGGTCGCCGCCCTGCCCGCTTCCGAGACCGTGATCAAGATTGAAATTGCCGGCCCCGGCTTTATCAACTTTTACCTAAGCCCACAGGCTTTTCAGGCTGTGGTGCCAACCATTCTTGAGGCGGGTGATAACTTCGGGCGCAGCACTCAGGGTGCAGGTAAACGGGTACAGGTGGAGTTTGTTTCCGCCAACCCTACCGGCCCCCTGCATGTCGGTCATGGTCGAGGTGCTGCCTACGGCGCGACGGTGGCCGATTTACTGGCCGCCATGGGATATGAAGTCCATCGTGAATATTACGTCAACGATGCCGGTCGACAGATGGACATTCTTGCCGCCAGCGTCTGGCTGCGTTATCTGGAACTGGCCGGTGAAGAGCTGCCGTTTCCAGTCAATGGCTACAAAGGCGACTATGTCTGGGATGTGGCGGCCAAACTGCATCGCGAAAACAGTGACCGCTTTCGCCATGCCTGGTCTGATATTGCTGCAGCTCTGCCTGATGATGAGTGTGACGGCGGTGACAAGGAAAAATACATCGACGCGGTGATTACTCAGGCCAAAACCTTATTAGGGTCGGTAGACTATCGCTTCGTCTTCGATACCGGGCTGGATTATATACTCGCCGATATTCGTGATGATCTGTCGCACTTCAATGTCAATTATGAACACTGGTTCTCCGAACGCTCACTGACTGAAACCGGCGCGGTAAGTCGTGCGGTCAAGCGCCTGGAGCAAAGCGGCCACGTCTATAAAAAAGACGGCGCAAAATGGTTTCGCTCATCCGACTTCGGCGATGAAAAAGATCGGGTGCTGGTACGCGACAATGGCCAGTCCACTTATTTTGCTTCTGACATTGCCTATCACATGGACAAACTGGAGCGCGGTTTTGAGCGGGTGATCGACATCTGGGGTGCAGATCACCACGGCTATGTGCCACGGGTAAAAGCTGCAATGCAGGCGGTAGGCGATGATCCCGACAAGCTCGATGTGTTGCTGGTACAGTTCGCGGTGCTTTATCGCGGCGGTGAAAAAATGCAGATGTCCACCCGCTCCGGCCAGTTTGTCACTCTGCGCGAGTTGCGTAAGGAAGTCGGCTCAGATGCCGCACGCTTTTTCTATGTAATGCGTAAGTGCGAACAGCACATGGACTTTGATCTGGAACTGGCCAAATCCCGCTCCAACGATAATCCGCTCTACTATATTCAGTACGCCCATGCGCGGGTGGCCAGCGTTTTCCGCCAGCTTGAAGAAAAGCAGCTTTCTTATGATCAAGCCAGCGGTCTACAGCAACTGGCGAAGCTTACCGAAAAACATGAGCAGGCCCTGCTCTCACGTTTAAGTCGCTATCCGGAAGTGCTGGAAGCCGCCGCGCTCAATCATGAGCCGCATCAGCTCGCTCATTATCTACGCGAGCTGGCCAATGATTACCACACCTATTATAACGCACACCAATTTTTGGTGAATGATAGCGACCTACGCCAGGCACGACTGGTTCTGATCCAGGCCGTCAAACAGGTGATCGCCAATGGATTGGGGCTGCTGGGTGTATCCGCACCGGATAGTATGTAAACCATGCCCAGAGATTACGCTAAAACACCCAAACCTGATAACAGGCGAGTCCTGCCCGGCTGGCTGTGGATGCTCGGCGGGCTGGGAATCGGCCTGTTCGTCGCACTGCTGGTATATATCAATAACAACACCAACGCGGAGCATAAAACCAATATCTCCGCCAGCCTGAATAAAATATTTGACGAAGGAGTCAAAGCCACGCAGGAAGCGAGTAAAAAAACCAAAGAAAAAGTGGCCGAAGCCATTAAAGAAACCCGACCAAAATTTGATTTTTATACCATTCTGCCAGAACTGGAAGTTGCCATTCCTGAAGAAGAGTTGATCGAAAAACAGCAGTCCGCAAAAAAAATAAACTCAACGCCCACCAGCAAAAGCACACGTTATACCTTGCAGGCGGGTTCCTTTCGTAACCCGCAACAGGCCGATCGACTAAAAGCAACGCTGGCCCTGCAGGGTATTGTTGCCAATATTCAGCCGGTAAAAATTAACGACCACGATACATGGTATCGGGTTCGCATCGGCCCTATGCATGATATTTCAACCCTGAACCGCACCCGCAAACGTTTGCGGAAAAATAATATTGCCTCGATCGTGGTTAAAGAAAAAAAGTAGCTATCTCACTTTGTTAGGTTGGGCTTCATTTAATTCAGCGCCAACCTACGTGACAACACGCGGCAGTTAATCCCTATGCCTTATTTAATCCTTATCATCATCCTGATTGCGCTACTTTATGCGCCGCAGTTCTGGGCACAATATACCTTTAAACGTTACGCAAAAGAGCGCGATAACATTCCCGGTAGTGGCGGTGAACTTGCCCGTCATCTACTGGATCGTTTTAAGATGCCTCATGTAAAGGTGGAACGCGGCAATGCCGGTGAAGATCATTATGATCCCACGACTAAAACAGTAAGACTGGGGCCGGATAACTTTGACCGTCATTCACTGACAGCCATTGCGGTCTCTGCCCATGAGGTCGGTCATGCAATTCAGGATCACAATAATGAAACACTTCTTAGTTTACGCGGACGACTGCTTGAAATAGCAAATCGGTTTCAGAAATTAGGCAGTGTCGCAATTTTAGTTATGCCGCTGGTGGCCGTGCTCAGCCGCTCGCCCGTTATTGGAGGGCTGTTTTTATTCGTGGGTCTCGCCAGCATGTTTATGACTACGCTGGTACATTTTATTACCCTGCCGGTTGAACTCGATGCCAGTTTTGGTAAAGCTTTACCCATTCTTTTGAAGGGGGAGTACGTCACGGAAAAAGATGAAGCGGCGATTCGAAAAATACTGAAAGCGGCGGCATGGACTTATGTTGCCGCGTCTCTCTCCAGTTTATTGAATGTGTGGCGTTGGCTGCGAGTGTTACGGCGTTGAATTAAAAATCCTGACAAACAAGTAGCCATGTACGACGTAGATACCATTTCAATCGAAGCGTGACGCGGGAATCGGCTGGGGGAGGGCTTCGATTAGTATGACTGAAGTCGTACCTACAAATATGTATTTAATTTTGGAATGTTAATTAAGGTAAAAAAAGGGGAAGGTTTTTCGGGTTACAAAAGTCTCTCTTACCGCCTGTAGAAACAGGCCGCGGAAAGTCAGGCGGGCTTATATTAATTCAACTGACTACTCAGCTGTAAGCTCGCGCTCATACCTTCATTCAATACTGGACTTTCAGGCATGGCATATAACACCAGACCCAGGCAGGACATTAAAACGCCCAGTAGAACATATTTCTTTATTGATTCGGTCATCGTGACACCTCTTTTAAATAAATCCTCTCCACTCTATACAGAGGGGAGAGCAAGATTACGCCTGTTGACAACAAGCGTCTATAAGACTTTCGATATAATTTTTGTAGGCCAGAGACTACAAGACCTGATATGCATAAATTTCAGAAAAGTATAGCGGGTTTTTTTGACGAAATTATGTCAGCGACAGGGGATTCTAAACACCATCTCTAACTAAAGTTATAGTGCTTCACAACATCAACGGTAATCTTCCAGCGACAACGCATACCGGCAGGAAATATAACCAGATCACCTTCGCCCATTTCTACCGGGTCTCCCTCTTCCGGGGTTACGATGGCGTGACCGTCAACGAAATAACAGGTTTCTGTTTTATCGTAAACCCAGTCAAACTCGGACACTTCTTTACTCCACTCAGGCCAGTCATAAACACCCATGACTTCAAGTTTGGCAGGAGATGCCAGTTGCTCTACTAATATTTGCTTCATTCGTTAATCCTGTAAATAACTATAGCCTGACAAGATTGACAACAAGGCCGTCAGGCTATTCTGTTTTTCTGTTGCGCTTAAATCAGCGGCCTCTATTTTAGCACGATAATTCTGGGTCAGCTCATCAATGTTAAAATGCACGTAACGCAAAAGATCATCCACCTGATCGCCACGACAGGCCTGTTCCAGTTGATAGGATTCTGCATTCAATCTGACATGCAGCGCGTCGGTATCGCCGAACAGGTTATGCATGTCGCCTAAAATTTCCTGATAGGCACCCACCAGAAAAATACCCAGCCAGTAAGGCTCATCGGCATGCCATTCATGCAGGGGAAGACTGGCCTCAGTACCCTCAGCAGAAACATAGGTATTAATACGTCCATCCGAATCACAGGTGATATCTTCGATCACCGCACGACGAAGTGGTTCTTCCTGCAGGCGATGCAGCGGCATGATCGGAAAAACCTGCTCAATTCCCCATGCATCCGGAATAGATTGAAACAAAGAAAAATTACAGAAGTATTTATCCGCCAGTTTTTCATTTAACTCATCCAGAACTTCACGATGGCTGCGCTGTGCCGGATTCAGACAGGCACGGATAGAACGGCAGCAGGAAAAATAAATGGCCTCGGCCACCGCACGCTGACCAAGATTCAGCACTCCGTGAGTATATAAGGTTTGTGCCTCCCCCAACCAGTAGCGTAGATCGTGCCATGCTTCGATCGCCGCATGGCCATTCACCCCGGTTTCTGTCAGTCCCTGATAAAGTTGCAGCAGCTCCTGTAACACCAGCGGCGCATTCTGATCGATGGCAGCAGGATCGATCGCAGCATCCGGCACCTGCTCGACATTTATTGTATTGGTCACCAGCAACGCATGATGGGCACTCATGGCCCGCCCTGATTCGGTAAAAATATGAGGCTGCGGTAAATGCTGTTGCTCACAGATTTCTTTCAGGGTATGAACGATGTGATGGGCATAACTTTCAAAACTATAATTCATGGAGCAGGCTCGACGGGAATGGCTGCCTTCATAATCCACACCCAATCCACCGCCCACATCGACACAATTAATCAAGGCTCCCAGGCGATGCAGCTCAGCATAAAAACGGGCGCACTCCTGCATCCCGCTCTGTATGTCACGGATATTTGCCAGTTGCGATCCCAGATGAAAATGTAACATCTGCAGGCAGCTCAGCTTATCCACTGCACCCAATCGGGCCAGCAAGGCAAGTACCTGTGCAGCGGAAAGCCCGAACTTGGATTTCTCGCCGCCGGTATTCTGCCAGCGGCCTTCACCTATCGATGCCAGCCGCACTCGCACTCCCAGACAAGGCTGAACACCCAGTTCAGCCGCTTGTTCCAGCACTATATCCAGTTCAGAGAGTTTTTCGATCACCAGATAAACACGGTGACCCAGCTGCTGGCCGATCAAAGCAAGACGAATATACTCACGATCTTTGTAGCCATTACAGACTAGACTCAGGGCCGGTGTTTTCGAGATTCCGAGTACCGCCATGAGTTCTGACTTGCTGCCGACTTCCAACCCCACCATCTGTGCACTGTTCAGCAATTCATTAATCACGCTGTGCTGCTGATTAACCTTGACAGGATAAATTGCCGTATAGCCACCGTCATAGGCTTCGGCTCGCATTGCCGAGTCAAAGGCCTGATACAGGCTTTGTACCCGGTGCTGTAAAATATCGCTGAAGCGCAGCAATAACGGTAGCCGGTGTCCCTCAGCCAGTGCCGTCTGCACCACCGCATCAATATCAATGGCGCGCTCCGCTTCCTGGGTCGGGCAGACTTGCAGATTTCCCCGTGCATTAATCGAAAAATAACCGGCACCCCAGTTATCGATGTTATAAAGCGTCTGTGATTGATGGATAGTCCAGTTTTTCATGCTATTCAGAATAAATTAAAAATTATAAACCGAGGTATTCTCGCTATAATACCATGCGTATCGTCTTTACTCTGAGCCTAAATATCTTAAGCCTATGTCATTCAATTCCCGCAACTGGTTCACCGAAGCCATCGACGAAACCGGCACCGCCTTTTCGCTCAAGCTAAAAGAAAAATTACACGAAGAACAAACCCCGTATCAGCACATTGAAATTTATGAGACTCAAACCTTCGGTAAGCTAATGGTCATCGATGGCTGCACCATGGTTTCGAGTCGGGATAACTTTCTCTACCATGAAATGATGACCCACCCGGCGTTATTCACCCACCCGGCTCCCCGGCGGGTATTGATAATCGGTGGCGGGGATTGCGGCACCTTGCGTGAAGTTTTAAAACACCCGCAAGTGACGCAGGTACAGCAGGTTGATATTGACGAGCGGGTCACTCGCCTGTCAGAACAGTATTTTCCCGAGCTATGTGTATCAAATCATGATCCCCGTGCCCAGCTGCATTTTACTGATGGCATACAGTGGGTAGGTGAAGCGGATGCCAATAGCCTCGATCTAATCATTGTTGACAGCACCGATCCGGTCGGCCCCGGTGAAGTCCTGTTCACCGAGGAATTTTATCGCTATTGCCGCCATGCGCTAGCAGACGAAGGCATTATCGTACAGCAAAGTGAATCGCCCCTGCTGCATCAGGATATTTTACAAAACATGTATCAACGCACGCAGGACGCAGGCTTCAATCATCAGGCAACATTGAATTTTCCGCAGCCGATTTACCCCTCAGGCTGGTGGAGTGCCACCCTTGCCGGCAATATCAATTTACGAACATTCAGAGAACAGGATGTCTTAGAAAAGACATTCCGCTGCCAGTATTATAATGCCGAAATTCACCGTGCTGCTCTGGCCGTGCCAGAATTTATGAAGCCGCCTGTACCTGCCGCCGATAAATAATCATGGCGATTAACAGGGCGCAGGCCAGTGCGATTGTGGCCGGGAACAACACCGTGGTCAGTGAGTAATTTTCAAGCGCCATAATCACAATTAGATTCCGTGCGCTAAACAAAAAGAAAAACAACACCGACTCTGATTCAGGGAAACGATAAGCCTTTCTTATCGTCGGCCCGAAACCCAATACATCGGCAAGGGTAAGAATCATCACTGCTGACAGGGGAACGGCAGTGAAATACCAGAAGGGCAATGACGATAAGGCCAGTAGAAAAAAGGCCCAATCTAATTTAGTAATGCTATTGTCGGCTCGTTTAATAAAAGCCAGCAGTGCAATAAATAGCGTAATAGCGCCCGATACACCGAGAGGCCAGGCACCAGCTCCACCCTTATCTTGAAGCTGAGCAAAAAAAACGACAACGGTTGTCATTCCCCAAATCACCCAGGAAAACACATGCGGCCTAATAGTATTTTTAATGATTGAACGAATATAGGGAAAGAATGCGACCAGGGTAATAATAATCGCAAGCGCACTTAGATATTCTTTATACGACATGTCACGATGCTCTTGCGGCTATCGCCAGCCGATGTCCCGCATATTCACCCGCTGGCATTTCTGTTATTGCCGCTAATATTTAATGAGTTTATATAAACTACCGTCAACATCCCCGGAGGATTGATGGATGTCGAGCTTAGCTCCCAGTTTCTGCAGCACTTCATTAACAGTGCTGTTATATATTATTTTTCTAAATTTAGAATAACTTGGCACTTTATCTTCGCATAATAATTTATACAGGCCATTTAAACTAAAAACTAGAACGGTATTGTTTTCAATAAACCCGACTTCACCATGAAAAGATGAAATCAAATTCAGCGTATCCTCATCCCGTTCTAATACCTTGCTGAAAAAATGAATGATTAATTGCTGCATTTTTTATCACCGTTCAGTTATGGCAGCGAAACAAACATCTAAAATAAGCTGATTCGCTCAAACAACCAGAACGATGAAAAACCCCCTATTGCATAAATGGATATGATTTCAGCACGTTTAAGTAGTTGCGACTGATGTAAACGATGTATCAGTTGAGCCAACATAATAACAATAGCAATAAATATCAATTGGCCGATTTCCACCCCCACATTGAAAAAGATCAATGCCAATGGAACGGCCTGCTCCGGCAGGCCGATCTCAGCCAGTGCCCCGGCAAATCCGAAGCCATGTAACAAGCCAAAAATAAAGGCCACCAACCACGGCCATTTCGCTGCCATGCCAACACGCCCCTGTCGACTATGTACGAGTTCTACTGCCAGAAATAAGATACTCAATGCAATTACTGCTTCAACTGGTTGCTGCGGTACATGAAGAAACCCCAGTGTTGCCGCACACAGTGTAATACTGTGTGCGAATGTAAATGCCGTTATCGTAAAGATTAGCCGGCGACGGTCATTCACTAACAATAATAATGCAAACACAAACAATAGATGATCAACCCCGGCAAGAATATGTTCCACTCCCAATCCGGTATAGCTTATCGCAATATCCATTGCATTACTTTTTTCAGGAATGATGTAGCTTGATGAGGAGCCTTTAAGTAGTGTGCTTGAAACTGAACCATCCAACCACTTCAACCTTATTAATATATCGGTATTACTATTTCCAGCATCTTCAATAAAGATACTCTGCCCAGCCAGGCCTGTCGCACACTGAATGTACCAGCGTTGCAATACCGCATTACTGACGGCTTGAGATGTGACTGTAGATTTATTAACACAATTTTCAGGTAATTGTAGTTTCAGTAGTGCGGGCTTACCTCGAATATTCGGCACTTTCCATAACACAGCATAGGCCGTTGAAGTCTTCTGACTTATTTCAAGATAGCCAGGGCGAATTTCATCCGCAGCGGAATGGTTTGCCCACAGAAAAATAAGACTCGCAAGAATAATCCGGATCATTTATTCATATCCATTGAGGCTGAAATATCATACTCATCCATAAGAATCTCATAGTCCTGGCGCAGACTTTGGTAAAATAGTTCATTGGCCTCCTTTTGTTTTGAGACCCGCCATGCTTTTGCAACACGTTCACGAATTTCATTCAGCGGATATTCTCGAGACTCAATACGTGTGTGAACGTAAACCAGGTGCAGGCCATACGCTGATTTAAACGGCCCTTGCCAGCGATTCTCTTTTAAACTGTCAGCTGGAATTGAAAATACCTGTTTGGAAAACTCAGCGCCAAACATATTAGCGATCTGTTTTTTTCTTGTGTTATTAAACTTAAAGGGCAATAAAGAACGATCGCCCATCTTCATCACTTCATTCATAG
The DNA here is from genome assembly GCA_964575555.1 of uncultured Thiohalophilus sp. GTDB lineage: Bacteria > Pseudomonadota > Gammaproteobacteria > UBA6429 > Thiohalophilaceae > JAADGZ01. Next base: position 9,468 of record CAZNRP010000068.1, read on the forward strand.
TAGGCAAGTCTTTACTACTTGAATTGTTTAATTTAACAAGTATTTTTTTAGCCTCGTTAGTAATGTTTTCAGTACGATGATCAGAAGAAAGATAAATTTGACTAAAGCTGATTGCTGCAGAGCGGGTAAATTTTTCTCTATTTTCTGCCAAATACAATTCTAATTCAGCCGTCTCCGGCTTTGGAATGAAATTCAAATCATTAAATAAATAGCCCATTTTTTTTGCCAGTCGTCGGCGCACGATGGGATCGTTATTATCCAGTCCCATCGCCATGGCCTCGCGATACAAAACCTGTTCACGGATATAATATTTCAGTTGCTGTTCTTGCTCCTGTGCTGAGGGGGGACGACCATTTTTCCGTAACCAGGTCTTTGCCAGCCCATCAACATCGGACTTTGAAATCACTATTTTTTTGTCATTATTAATAACGGGGTTACCAATCTGATTAAATAGGAAAAAAAGACCGGCACCTATGAGAATAAAATGCAGCAAGGGCTCACGTAACAAGGTGTAAAGTTGGGATGGCTTTTTCATATAAGGATGCAGGAGTGTTGCTGTACAGGAAAGTGGTGTGACTATAGGTTTAGTATTCTAATTTCAGAATCACCGCTGTTCCATTAAGACGGCTTCAAAATGAGGCCGTCTTAACAGAACAACATTTAGTTTCGCTATAACATTAACTAATTATGGTGTATACCAGATAGGAGAAGTATACGCACGCTCAGTTGTGGTCATGGGCACTTCCTTCGGCATTTTAATCTTATAGTATTTAGCTTCATAAGCAGTCCACCGTGGGGTCGGAATTTCAATTACACGAGCATAGTAAAAAGCGCTTTCCGCTGCATCAAAATCAGGATCGGTCCAGATGCTAATTAATTCTGGTGCACCGATGGTATTGGTCCAGCTGGCATTACTAACATTTACCGTATTCCCCACCGATGGCAAATGTCCTTTGCTATCCAATTTTCGTTTATCCGACCAGGCAACATCGTAAATCTTTTCATGCACGTTACCTTTTTTATCCATCCAGCCTTTAATAATCTGGATGCGATCAAGGTTCCCGCTGAGCGAATCTTTCATTGCCGCGACTAAAAAAGTAGGTGCGATTTTGCCCTTTGGCCTTAGTGGAAGATCACCCCCCATAGGTACGCCCTTGCTATATCCGGCTTTTGCAGGTAATCGGCTATTCGCATCATCTTTGTCGTAATGCCAACCACCAAAGAAGCGGACAATAATGCGACTACCTGTTGTGGCATAAGTTTCCTTACGTTGCATGGCATCAAAAATAGAAGCACGGGTATTTTCTTTAGCCCAGACCGCCGCCCAACCGGAAGCAACCGGCGCATAGCCTTTGTATTCGTTATCACCAACTTTTGCCATCGGGTGCAAATAACGGGCTTTGTTAGGCTCTCCTCCCGAATGCTTACCAAAGAAATTATCTTCTTCGGCCGTTGCCAGGCCGGTGTGACTATCAGTGGAACCAATCATGCCAAATTTATATGGGTTGGTGCCCTGTTTTTGCTCCAGTCGCAAGCCTGTTTTCAGTGCTGAACGGGCATATTCACCTTGCAACATTTCATTTTTCTTTAAGCTACTGAGATCAAGATTACCCTGGTCCCAGGTTTCGTAATCAGCAAACTCATCATTTTTGGAAAGATAGGGGTGGGTTTCTCCATCCCCCTTGATTTGTGTGACTTCGTAGAGAGGTTCTCGTTTAGCCCGTGTTTCGACATATTCTTTGCCTATCTTTTTGCCAAAGGCTTTGCTTTCAGGAAACATGATGCCATTGCTAAGATTACCATTATGGGCAATAGCCAAAACCTGTCCGGCAGTTTTCTCTTCGTAGCGATCCATCCATTTCCATAAATCTACCGGATTGGTACTTCCCAGCGGCGGAGTCGCAGTGTAGGGTTCTAATAACTTTGCACGATCAGCACCATCACGGTATATCACCACCCGGTGTAAATTATTACCTTTGATCAGCGAGGTCCATTCATAGCCGATAAATGCGGTAAAGTGTCCAGGATCATTGGCCTCTTCAGCCGCATTAATAATATTGTCCCAGGTATTTCGATAAAGACGAGTGCCCGGAAAAGAGGCTAGCTCTTTTGGGAATTTATCCTGTGAAAAAGCAGTAATCATTTCACCTGCCGCTTTTACCCCTTCCTGACCACCGGCGTTAACCATTTTATTCCAGCGCCGACCCTTGTCACTGGCCATGACATTAGGCGCGCCGGACTGTAGTTCCGGAAAAAACCCCATATTATCCGAGTGATCGGCTACCACCAGAAAGTCCAATGGGCGAGAGAGTCGAACCGGCTGACCGGTTGATGAAATAACTTCTTCACCCTTCGCAAAGAGATATGCATCATCCGGCAATAATGTGGCACCGAATGCCCCGGCATCAAACGAAATAGCCGTATGTAAATGTGTGTCACCCCAGAGTGGTTTCTCAGGAAAATTACGCTGTGCATAGGGTGAATAGGGTATGACTTTTTCTTTTGCGGTTAATGATGAGCTATCGTCCGTAACCATCCCGCCACCGGCAGAATAAATGCTCTGACTAAAAGCTAAACTCAGACATAAAATAACGGGGACACGCGTGTGTTTTGAGGCTCGATGTTTTAATCCATTTAATTTATTTTTCATTTCTTTTTCCTTGTTAGTTTTCTTTTCCAGTAATATATTCACTTGTGTATTCATTTACTTTCTTCCCTCTCCCCGCTGGGGAGAGGGAGTTTGCGTAATAGTCATGATTGTTGCGAGTGCTCCTGTATTCGTAGAATTGGTATTTCAAAAATGCTATTCATTTTCATGAAAGACATTGACCTGAATAGCTTCCGTCGCATCAATATGCACGGTAAACTTTATCGGCTGACAACATACCTGACAGTCTTCTATATATTCCTGCTCGTGCTCCGAACAATCTATTTGTACTGTGATCAATTCACCGCAGTATGGACATGATATGTTTTTTTCCTTCAGTATATTCATACTTTTGACCCGTTCTGCTAGCCAGCATTAAGAACGCTCTATTTTTTCTTTCGCTTACCCCAGACATTCTCTGCATTCTCTTTCCGCTTCACGACTTCTTCCTGCTTCGGCTCCACCTCGTGAGTATCTAACAGGCGTATGCCGTCTTTTTTAATACTAATAATTCGCTGCTTATACAAGCCGCCTATTGATTTTTTAAATGCGCCCTTACTCATCCCGAACATTTTTGAAATGAATTTAGGATCAGACTTGTCATGGACTCCGGCGAAACCATTATTTTCTTCCAAATAATTCAGAATGATTTCTGTATATTTATCCCGGGTTTCCTTTCCCCCCTGCAGGCTTAAATCAATTTTTCCATCCGGTCGGATACGCTTGATAAAACCATCGATGCTTTGCCCAAAACTCAGACGCTGAAACACATCATTTTCATACAGCACGCCCCAGTGACAATGGTCAATGATTGCTTTGTAACCCAGATCGGTACTATTGGCAATAATCAATTTAACCGGCTGTTGCGGAGTGAAATCATGCAGCTCTTCATCATCAAGAAATTTATCTATTTTTGAGGATGCCACTATGCGTCCATCATTTTTATCGAGATATAAATAAACCAGATAAGAATGTCCGACTTCCATTGGCCGATGCTGCTCATAAAAAGGCACCAGCACATCCTTGTCTAATCCCCAATCCAGAAAGGTACCCACATCAGTATTGGCGACAACATTTAAATAGGCGAATTGTCCCACACAGGCTTTTGGGGTTTGGGTGGTGGCCACCGGCCGATTTTCTGAATCTCGATAAAGAAAGACCACCAGATAATCACCAACTTCCAGCCCGGGGGGGGCAAATTTATGCGGCAATAAAACCTCGCCAAGATCTTCGGCATCAAGATAAAAGCCAAACTCGACCGCTTTCACTACATCTAATTCATATTCATGGCCAATCGTGATCATATTTTATTACTCAATGACAAACAGTTTATCGATAGGGTTAATTCGGTATCCCTGCTACTCACACCATTTTTTAATCTGGGCTCGCAAATTATCTTCTGTACGTTTGCGCTGGGCATCGGAAAGATATACCCGTTCACCTTGTTCATCCAGATCATAGAGCACTCTGGCCCGCTCAAAACTTTTGAGCCTGTCCCGTGCATGAATGCAATTATTTCTATTTTTCGCGGCTTTCTGCTCTTTCTTTTCTTTTGCTTCATTGCGTATCTGACGTTCTTCTTGAAAGGCACGAAGCAGGTTATCACGCTGTTGCTTACGCTGTTCCGGACTGATCAGGGGGGCATGTGGCGTGTATGTTCGTATTCTAATTTCGGTTGCGGAGCGTTTTTCTTTGGGTGGTTTCTCACTGTAATGCACCTGCCCTTTATCATCCACCCATTTATAAATTTCCGCCTGTGCCATAGGCAAACTTAAAAGCAACAGCAGCGGGGTAAAGTAAATTTTTTTTTTTTGCATAATTCTGTCCCTGATATAAACCCTGATATAAATCTGTGTTTATTCTACTCCGGAATTAGACAGACGATAAAGACTCAAACGCTGACGTACATCAAATAGACGTCGTGCTCCCAGTCCAGTTGCAATTACCGTTGCAAAGCCCGTCCCCGCAGCAATCATAAACATAATTAAAATCTGGTATTTCACCGCCTCCAATGGCGGCGTACCGGAGAGTATTTGTCCGGTCATCATCCCCGGCAGGCTGACAATACCGGCCGCGGCCATAGCATTAATAATCGGCAGCATGCCGGTACGCAGGCTATCGCGGCTAATATCACGGATGGCCTCATACCAGTCCTGTCCCAGACTCAGGCGGGTTTCAATGATCGCACGTTGTTCCCAGGCACTGGAAGTCAGCCTGTCCAGAGCTAAAGCCACCCCATTCATGGTATTGCCCAGCATCATTCCTAGCAGGGGAATAGAATATTGCGGCAGATACCAGGGATCGGTGCCGATGACCACCAGCAGTGCAAAAATTGCAGTGGCAAAGGAGGAGACAAACATGGACAGCGTTCCCAGCCCGTAGCCCCACCAGCCACTGAAGGCCCGCTTCTGTCGCTGCATTACTTCGCGTCCAGCGACAGTCAACATCACCAGTGCCATTATCGCAATCCAGAATAAATTGCTGCTCGTAAACAGGGTTTTCAATACCAGCCCGATCAGCAATAGTTGTATGGTTGTGCGTGTGGCTGAGATCAGAATTTGCCGTTCCAGTTGCAGACGCATGACCATCGACAGCACCGCCAGCAGCAACACCAACAATGCTGCAAGCCCTAAATCCAGCATGCTTAGATGAATAACACTCATGCTGCCAGCACCCGTAACTGTTTATCTTCCAGTCGTAGCTGTCGATTCGATACCCGCGCAAGTTGAGCAGGATCGTGACTCACCCAGAGCACCGGGCTATTCGTTTGTTCGCGGTAGGTTTTAATCAGTAATTCAACCCGTTCCACGTTTACAGGATCCAGACTGGCCGTCGGTTCATCCAGTAATAGCACCTGCGGCTGATTCGCCAGCAGACGCAGTATGGCCAATCGCTGCTTTTCCCCTGATGAGCAGCGTGAAATCTGCCATTCAAACACAGATTTATCAAAACCCAGTGCGCTTACTTTATCCATCTCACGGGAAGGGAAGTGATCGCCCACCCTGTCTGACCACCAGTGACTCTCCGCCAGCAATAAGCCTACCCGGCGTCGCCACTGCGCAGGGTTAATCGTAGTGCAATCTTGATTATCGAGCGTAACTGTTCCGCTATGCGGAATCAGATCGGCCATGGCGCGTAGTAGTAATGACTTGCCTTCACCAGACGGCCCGCTAAAGCCTACGCATTCACCGGGGTGCAGGTTAAAGCTGACGGGCTGGATATCCAGCAGCGCCAGTTGATTGATAATTAAAGTGCTCATTGGGGAAGGTTACAAGAATCGGATGACTAGATCACTTAAAATACAGAAAGAACCCACAAGATAGACAAGCGTCTTCCGCGTGGGCACTAACACCGTGCCCACCCTACTTTAAAAAACATGAACCGTAGGTTGTGGTTGAGCAACCTACAATATTTTAAATTCTGCAGATAAAAAAACGGGCGCATAATGCGCCCG
>CAZNRP010000069.1:0-14728 GCA_964575555.1 uncultured Thiohalophilus sp.
AGCTTGTCGAAGGAAGCCCTTCGGCGCTGCTCAGGAGAGCCTTGTCGAAGTCACATCTTTTAAACGTAGGGTGGGCACGGTGTTTGTGCCCACGCGGTATCAAATTCAAGTATTTTCCTTGTCAGTAGTCTCTGCAATGGCCGGCATAAACTCTATGCACCACAGACACTTCCGTCGGTTGCCCACCCTACATTTACACGCTACATCCCCTCACTCAGGACTTGTGTATAAGAAACCGCCCGAGGGAAAGAATTGGGATGAGGGGATAAAATATATGCGAATACTTATGCAATGATTAATACAGAAGCTTTAGCTTGTATTCAAAGGGCAGGCTTCGCGCTCATGCCACTGTAACTCTGTTCGTCTTTGTATTGCCTTTTTCCTTCAATAAAATAGCTCACGTTATATCAGGAGAAAATAGTTGGATAGGGTGTGGTTAATTTGGCGCTTACGTTGAATTAACGATGCCACTACAAAACTCTTTTATATATTTTTCAGTATGCTGGTTGACGGTTTCGTTATAGACCTTTTGAAGAGCAGGCAAGATTATATTATCAGCTTCGCCGGTGAGTTCATTCATAAATATTTTTTTTGTCTCAGTTGCCAGCACTAGAACATTTTCGTAGCGGCTGTGGCAGTGTCCGGCTAAATAGCCCTTGCCGTAAAAAATATCATTTTCAGCTGCAGTGACATCAACATTGTTGACCGACATGAGTTGCAGTGCATGTAACCAGGAGTCGATGACGGGTCGCCATTTATCATTCTTAATGGATGTAGTGCCAAGGTTAAGTACGGGAAGATCAGTGCGCGCGTGACGTCGGTAATTATAGGCGTGGTTGTCATAAACAATGCACTGTCCGAAATCCTCTGCTAATGCCTCTACTATGGCTGAAACTATACGATAAAATTGCGCATGCTTTCCCTTGCTGGCAGCGATATTTTCTTTACTTAAAGGCGATTTCCATACTTCCTTGCCCCAGGCTGTTTCGTAAACACATTCATCAGTACTTCGGTTCAAGTCATATTCATAGCGTGAATCATGGGCAATTAACGTAATGGCCTGCTTTTCAATAAAACTGCCGGTATAGGGATCTTCTTCGTAGTAACGCTCTGCCTGTGAAAGCAGGCAGTTGCTTTTCAAATCATCGCGCATGTTGCTGCCGTTGTGAATAGCAGCAGACATGGCGGGTAGATAGTTTTTAATTTTCAGGGTGAATGCACCACCCTCGATCGTTGCGTTAAAGGTTTTGCGTTGTTGTATGTGTTTGATGATTTGTTGTTCGGATAATGTTTTCATGGCTTACTCCTGATAGCGCAAAGTATAAAGAGAGTCAGCATGAAAGGCTATTTGGGGCATGAAAAACTAGGGCAAGTCACTGCGCCGGAACACCAAATAGCCAATATAAGCACAAAGGCTGCCGAGTGTGATTGGGTATGCCAGGGCAAAGACCATATAACCGATACGGCCAAAATTATCGAGTATCACATAGGCCGTAGGTCCCAGTAGTACCAGTTGTGAGTCGAACAGGAGCATAGCTGCGGTGCGGAAGACCTGTAGGGGATTAGCCAGTGCCAGTGCTACAGCTGCATCTGGGGGTAGGGATTCCCGAATCATGACACCGAGTAATATTAGATCCAGAAATAAAATCAGGGTGAGCCAGACTATGAAGGCTGCACCTTGAGCTACGTCGGCAGAGCGTGCCAGGGTTGAGATCAACATGCCGATGCCGAGAAAGCACCAGCTCAGGGAAAATAATAAAGCTGAGTAATAAAGAAAGATCACCCAGGGAACCTCAGAGCCTTTAATGGTGCCCCAAATCACCGCACCCACCAGTGCCATGAAAACTGGCAAAAAGACTACAACAAAGCGTCCGATCATTTTACCCCAGAACCAGGCGCTTAAGGATATAGGTAGCGAGAGCAGGTATTCAAAGACCCCGGCTTCTCGATCCCCGGCCACGGAGCGCACTGTGGTGATTAAAATAAAAATTGGCAGAATGGCCATGGATAACTGTATATAGGTGATCATCATGCGGGTGATGCCGGTGAAGCCCATGATCCGGGACTCGGTTAAGCCGAATAGAAATAGCAGCACGATGATGCCGCCGAAGACGGTACTGTAAACCAGAAACCAGCGGCTGCGTAGAGACTCAAGAATGTCGGTGTAAGCGGTGAGTAATAAATATTTCATTAGTGATGATGGTTGCTGTGAGAATTACTGTTATTTTCTTTATCAAAAATGGCTTTTTGTGCAGCTAAAAAATCCATACTGTCACTGGATGATTCAGTTTGTGCGCCCAGGCCATATTCCATCGAGGTATTGTGGCCGCTTACATAAAATGCTGTACGCGCATTGATCCAGTTGCCATGACGATGATCATTGACCCATATTTCTGTACTTTTGGCATCACGCCAGTCTTTATCTTTTAACCAGATGATGGCACAGCCGACATCATCAAACATGCGCACCCGAGATTTATTTTTTTCATCGGTAAAGCGTACCTGGGCTGAGTGAAAGCGATCACTGAGTACCATGCGACAGCGTTCACAGGCATCACGATCCCAGTGCGGCTCAATGGCACCGGTTTGTGGTTCACTACAGGCACTGAGTAAGAGCAGGGCGAGCAGACTGCTTAGAAAGAATTTCATAGCGGTATTTCCTCAATCTGCATATTTTTAAGAATCCCGGCATAGCGGGAAATCATGCCCAGATAGCGAAGACGATCCGGGCCAGCCACGGTGCCTTTCCAGGCCGTGCCATGATCACAATCGTTAAAACCCCATTCTGCCATGGCCTTGGCAAAGGCGGGCTCGGCTCGGGTCAGGGTGATATGGCAGAGCAGCTGGCTGTTGATATCAATGTCATCGGCAACATGATCATCGAGCACAATACGGCCCATATCCATTTCCACCACCCGGTTCACCAGTGCCGCGACTTCATCTAGTCGATGACTGGAAATGAGCATGGCAGCATGTTCCTGTTTTTCGGCGAGCAGAGAAAAGAATACATGACGGGCTTCAGGATCAAGATTGGCGGCGGGTTCATCCATGATCAGCACGTCGCTATTGCGTCCAAGGGCAATGCTGATGAGTAATTTTTGTTTCTGCCCACCGGAGAGTTTAACGAAGGGTTGGTGACGAATTTTAGTCGGGTCCAGGCCCAGTCGTTTTGCCACGGATTCCATTTCTTTAACATCGGCATTACACAGAGCGGCAGAAAAGTGTAGAAGTTGTCCCACCGGCATTTTTAATGGTGGGGGTAACTGGGGCACAAAACCAAAACGTGCCAATACTTCACGCCGGTGTTCTCGTGGGCTTTTGCCATCCACTAACACCTTCCCATCGCAGGTGTATTCACCTAAAAGGCAGCGGATCAAGGTGGTTTTACCCGCACCATTAGAGCCGACCAGTGCCACTCGATCGCCTGCCGCAATGCTCAGGTCAACATTATTGAGAACGGTGTTGCGACGAAATGTCTTGCTGACTTTATCGAAACGAATCATCTGTTTTTATATTACTCAATTTGTTGCAAGTGAAAATGGCTGTGTTTTAAAGTTTTTTTTACCGCAGAGGTTAATGTTTTATAAACCATGTGTAGTATATGTTTTTCTCTGCGTACCTTTGCGCCCTCTGCGGTGAATAATATTTTAACCCAATAATTACTCAAAGTATTTTATTCAATCCCTTGAAATCAAATTGCAACGAAGATGTCGGGCAGGTATCTACGCACATGCCGCAGCGAGTGCAGTCTGCGCCGATGGGGACTTCGGTATCCAGGGCGCGACCTTTTATAACGGTGTCGAGCACATGAGGAACCATACAGACTTTGCGGCAATCACCTTCGTGTTGGCAATCTTCGAGTACATATTTTACCCGTAGTGGCGAGATCTGGCCAACCAGTCCATAAGTCAGGCCAATGGGGCAGGCGTAGCGGCACCAGAAGCGACGAGAGTAAAAAATCTCGAACAGCAGTAGGAATGCGACCCAGATTAAAATCAGACCGGGGCCATAGATTAAGGCACGGCTGACAATCCCCGTGGGTGAAATGGTTTCAAATACGGTATAGCCGGTGACCAGTGCTAGCAGCACAAAAATCAAATAGAGAACACTGCGGGTGCCACGATGAAAATCATGATCTTTCACCAGGCCTTTTGTGGTGAGTTTCAGATGCAGTATTTCCGCCCATTCAGCAAGTAGGTGGTAAGGGCAGACCCAGGAACAGAAGGTGCGCCCACCGAGCAACCACCACATTAGAAAGATAGTGACCGTGCCGATAAGTAGATTAATCAGCACTTGTTTGTAAGCCAGCATCACTTGCAGAGCTGAATTGAGATCGGCCATGTGGAAGCCCAGAAAACGTGACGCGGTCAGCGCGCCTTCCAGCAACTGTATATCAAGATAATAGGAGATCACGAATAACAGGTTGATAAATATCAGAGTGCTCCAGCGTCGTCGCAGCCACTTTTTATTATTGTGCATTTCGTGTAGCCGCCGGGCTTCATCGGCATCAAACTTCTCACCCTTTTTTCTGAAGTGAACTTTGACTGCCGCTGGGGTGATGTCTTCTTTGGATGGGCGGGTTGGTGCACGGCCCATGAGCTGCATGAAAGATTCTTTAAATAAATTCATAACTCAGGCCTTCAGGATACTTTCGACATCAATAATAATTGCGGCAGGCTCGGTCGGGCAGACCATTTCACAGGCACCGCAACCGACACAGCCATCAAGGATGACGGGCTTCATTCTTTTTATACCATCATTGCTGGTGATGGCTTGCAGTTTAATGGCGGGTTTGGGTGGGCACTGATTTTCATCCCCTGAGGGTGGCTTGCCAGTGTCACACTGAGCGATGCGGATTTCTATAGGACAGTGACGCACACAGAGATCACAGATTTGTAGATCAAAGTCCCGATCCCGTACCGGAATAGGATTCCAGCGATCAATTTCGTTGTAGCGGAAGTGTCCGGTAAAACTGGCATCACGGACTTTACCTTTAAAGCCCTTGCCCTGAACGGCCAGACATAGTTTTGGTCGTGCTAACCGGGCAATGCCGATATGGACTTCGTGTGGATAATTGGTTTCGTGGGTCAGTGCACCGGTGGGGCAAGCGAGTACGCACTGCAGGCCATCACAGGAAAAATCACAGGCCTGTTTGCGCGGATTGATCCAGGCAGTTCCGAGGCCAAAGCCATCTTCGGCATCGGCCAGCTCGATGGCATTCACCGGGCAGACCTGCACGCACTGACCGCATTTAATGCAGGAGGCCAGGTATTCTTTTTCTATCAATGCGCCGGGGGGGCGCAAGCGTGGATGAGCCTGGCTGGCCACCGGGTAGTAGCCGAGCATGGCCGCACCGACGATGCTGGCTCCCATACCCATCGAGCGCAGGAAACGACGACGTGCCTCCTGCGCGCGGCGCTTACTGAGTTTTGGTTTTGCTTTGGGAGATTTTGATTGGGGTGGTGAGCTCATACTGCAGGTTCCTCATGGCTTACCATTTGTGGTGTTTTGTCTCGTATCATCAGCACCGGATCACTGAACGGTGCCAGACGTTCGAGGAAGTCGATGACTTCAAGAATAGCTGAGCCTTTAAAAAATTGTGCACCGGGAACATCCATCCAGAGACGATCTGAGTAGGAATAAATTTCATGCGGGGTGTCACCGACACCGTCATGGTTGAGGTCGAAACCCTCATAGCCATCCCAGTAATTATCCTGCCAGAGATTGCGGTTGGCCGATCCCCCACCGGAAACCACGATGGGCGTGATATTGCCTTTGAATTGATTTTTTATAAATTGGTTGCCTTTCCAGTCATTCAGGAAACGAATACCGATGGCATTAAAGGCCACCAGATTATTCTTCATCAGGTTCGTTGAGTCGGGATCATAGGGGGAGACATCCAGATAAAGACCGGTAGAACAGTACATGATTTTATTGTCCTCCAGGATTAGCCCCGAGGTTTCCTTGAAGCCGATACCAATACCACTGGCACCGGTGGCATGGCTGATAACATTGCGGCGTATAATTACACCATCGGAATACATCAGGAAAATACCCACGGCATTATTTAAAAATTGATTATCTTCAATCAGGTTATAACGTGAGTACATAAAGTGTAGGGAATAACGGCCATTGGTAACGTGGTTACGGGCGATATGGTTGTCAGCGGAATACCAGACCACAAAGTCACGAGAACGGTCGATGACATTATCGGTTATTTTGTTTTTGAAGCTATACCATAAGCGAATTGCATCACCGCGCATACCCAGTTCATGATCTTGGGAGCTGATGTGGTTGCGGCGAATGATGTTGCTTTCTGATTGTTGCAGGTCGATACCAAACAGAGTGTTCTCAATAATATTATCTTTGATGACGTTGAAATTACCGCGTACCTGTACACCTGCGTCAATATCGTTATGAGACTCACCCGAGTTAATCAGGCGTAGATTCCGTACACTGCCGCCATCGGTATTCAGATAGATGACCGAGCCCTTGCCACCGGCATCGATGGTGACCTTGTTCTGGCCGTCCAGAGTGATGGGAAGTTCGATGGTTACCGGGCCGGCATAAATGCCGGGAGGCGGGACGACCGTATCCCCAGCTTTAGCGGCATCGATGAGTGGCTGTAAGGGTGGATAGTTTGAGTGGCTTTCTTCAGCATCGCTGCGGCTGAACGTTGTGATAAGAACAAGGCTCAGTAATGCGATGTTGAAAAAATAAATGCTCGGGCGCAACGATGATTCCTGTTTTATCTTTGAGGATTAAATCCCTGAGGGGACATGTACGACTGTAGGTACGGCTGAAGTCGTACCTACAGTCGTACCATAACCGCATCTACAGGGTATCATTCTCTTTGAGCTGACGGCGGCGCACCAGGGCGGCAGCGGACAGCAGGACTGAAAATATTAACATCAGTAAAAAGCCAATATCCGGATAAGAATGGGTGCTGAATTGTGCAACTTTGCCCTGACCAAATACGGTGGGCATAAAGGGTTTCACGGTGAATGCGCCCATTTCATTCAAACTATGGCCAAACCACCAGAGCCAGGCAGCATATTCGACGATAAAGAAAAAAGGTAAGGCCAGTGGTACCACGACCAGTACCCAGTAAAATAATTTACCTGTGCGGCGGGTGGCGATGAGCATGAATAACATGGCCGCAGATAGACCGATAAAGACCATGTTGATGGCTAGTTTCAGGGTCTTGACCATGGGCACGATTTCTTCCTGGTTATTGAAGTAACGGCCTAAGCTTTTACCATAGTGCCAGCCCATCACCTGGTAGGCGCTGCCGTTCCAGGCTTCGCGTAAAGAGGGATCCTGGTTTTGCTGACCCTTTTCAAAGGTAATACGGATGGATTCCAGTAGCCGCTCTTTGTCGCTGCTATATACCTTTTTTTCATCTTCCTCGACTTCAACGCCGGAAGCTTTCAAGGATTCTTTCATGCGCGCAATCAGTGCCGCACCGGCATCAAGATCGGCTGCGCTGGCATCTTTGTCGCTGGCATCCTGATCTAGTGAATTGACCATGGCATAGATGAAGCCGCTATTTTCAAGTGCAATACCGTCATCGCTATACATAGTGAGATACATCCAGACAAAGATGGCGGCAAAGCCGGTACCGAGTATGCCCATGCGTAATTTGGGATTGGTGGCAACAAAACCCAACAGCATGACGGCAAGGAAAATGATGAGAAATTGGGAGAACGCGCGCTCAACCGGGCCACCGGCGGCAATTGGATACATGCCGACGTAGTGGTTAATGGTATCCATTTCGTGCACACAGTCGAGGGCTTCATCTTCGACGATTTCGACGTTATTAATTTTTCTGCAGCCGTTGAATACGCCGTTCATATGAAACTGAATACGTACACCATCAGGAAAGGCTTCTTCTGGATAATTGGGTGCGGTGAGTGATACCCACCAGATAGGCGAGTAATAAATCATTGCCAGAACAATAAGTGCGGCCGCGACCAGGCCGGACACAATCAAGTTTTGCTTTGATGGTGTCGAGTTCGTCATGCTGTGTATACCTGTGTAGGGTTGCTAAAAAAACTATATCAGCGAGTAATAATATAGAGTAAGTCTAGACTATTTCTCAGCTTACATCATAAAAATATTACGGGTTTTAAATTGTGTCGATGAGGCAGAAAAGCCTGCCTCATCGGTCATTGCCCCGACTTTATGTGCAATGACCGATGAGGTCTAAGGTTTAGTCAAAATCTGGGTTTAACCAGTCTTTGGAGGGAGCCAGATCTTTTTTTGGTACCGGAATGCGTGATACATAATTGATCACCATTTGCATATCCTTATTAGAGAAACCCTTGATCTGTTTGATCATGTCCGGGTTAGCATTGCGACGTTTGCCATCACGAATCCATTCAAACTGGCGCAGCATATATTTGTAGTGCTGGCCGGCAAGACGTGGGTAGTACTTTTTCGCGCTACCTTCGCCGATTTTACCATGACACTTTACACAGTTGTCCTTGTACAGTTTTTCGCCCTGGGTAAATTCTGTTGTGCCTTTGACCCACTCACCTTTACCGTTATCGGGATCCATCGGCAGTTTGGCGATATAACCGGCGACATCAGCCAGCGCCTGCGCATCACCAATGGATTCTGGTAAGGCAAAAGGATACATGGTGGGATTATCACGATTGCGCGCACGAATATCGGCGAGCTGCTTGATCAGTACTTTTTTGTGCTGCCCCGCCAGTTGCGGGAAGGTGCCATCATGGGTACCCCAGCCTTCAGGCATGTGACAGGCCGAGCAGACTTCAAACACGTCCATGCCGTTTTCGACATTGGCCTTGAGGTGCAGGGCTACATCTTTTTCGCCATGATCCTGATTCCAGCCAGCGGCCAGACTGATTCCTGAGAAGGACAGGCTGAGGCAGACAGTAGTGAGCAGGCTTGCAAATAACTTCTTCATATTCAAACTCCAGGTCGTACAGATTAATGGATGCCGGTTGTTGTCCAGTACCCTAATAAAAATAATTGGTTATGGCGTGATTTTTTCACTTAGTAGCAGAAGCATCCTTGATATCTGTCAAGATTCTATTTCAGGCTGGATAGATATTTTGCCACAGCGGCCATTTCAGCCTCTTTGATCATACCCATCACGCCTTTCATTGCGGCGGTGTTGCCATTATTGCGTGCACCACTTTTAATATCTTTCATTTGTTGTAGAAGATATTTTTCACTTTGTCCAGCAAGTTTGGGTGCATTCAAAGCGGCCATGGGGGTTTTGGCATCTTTGCCATGACAGGCGACGCAGCCGCCTTTGGCCGGGTTGTTATAGAGGGCTTTGCCATCCAGTGCCAGGGCCTGGCCACTGAAACCCAAACTGGCTAAAAGGACAGCGGATAGTAAGGTTTTTTTGGTTATGATTGTCATAATGACTACTCCAGTAAAATGATTGATTTAGTTTTCGAACCGCGCACTTTATTCTTTAGCTTTATTTTGATAAATAAAAATAAAGCCTGAAAAAACTACGTGAATGAATTCTGTAAAATAGAACTATAATTTATAGTGATAACTGGCATAAAAAAATTAATGTTTTTCATAAACTACCAGCCTTAACAAAACAGGGGAGCACAAAGTGCTCCCCTGCCGTTATTAAAGATCTAAATATTATTTGATCTTTTTAGCGCCGTTTTGTTCCAGATGGGTTTTGGCACGTAGACCCATGTCAGCGGTCTTAACCTGATACTGCCACCACTGATTAGCCCAGAGCATGGCGTTCTGCCAGTCTTTTTTGGCCGCTGCAGTTTCCGATTTTTTCTTCGCTTCAGCCGCAAAACCAAGCTGATCGGTGGCATCTTCAACCAGAGCAACTACAATGGGGAAGTCCTTGTAGTTGTGGCTGGTGATGAAAGCAACTACCGAGTCAATAACCGCCTGTGTATCAATGTTGGTCTTGACCTGTTTCTTGTAGTCAGCTTCGGTGTATTTCACACCTTCAACCATACCACCGCCTTTGGCCTTGTAACCCTTGGGCTGTACCAGCAAATAGCCCTGCATTTCCAGATGGAGTGCCGAGCAGAATTCAGTACAGTAGTAAGGATAAACACCGGCTTTATCAGCAATGAATTTAGCCGTCACTGTTTTACCCGGTTCAATCGAAAGATTGACGTTGGTGCCATTGATGGCGAAACCGTGGGTTTCATCCTGTGCACGTTCGAGGTTAGTCAGGTGAATAATAACTTCATCGCCGACTGTCACTTCCAGAATTTCAGGATTGATGTGAGAGCGAATCAGCGTACCAAACACTTCTACCTTACCCGGTGAGCGAACAGTTTTTTCACGACCTGCGCGAGCTTTAAAGGGTGAGCGCTTGTCTTCACGGCTGTTCCAGCCGGATTTATAACGAATACCCGGCTTCAGCTTGTCGGCCTTGATAGCAACTGCATAATGGGGTTCGCCCAGTGGCACTGGCATATCATAAAGCAGTTGCATTTTATCGCCGCTAATGTCGATCAACTGGTGGTTCTGCGGATGCAGGGGGCCAACCGGGTTGAAACGATCAATCGCCAGCTTGTTCAGCGCAACCAGATACTTGCCATCAGGCGTAACCGAATCGCCTTCCATCGCCATCAGGTGACCTACGTTGTAATGGATAGGTATTTGATCCAGCACTTTACCTGTACAATAGTTCCACTTGGTAATCATGGAATCCACGTAGATGGAGGTGTAAACCACACATTTCTTGCTGTCATACTGGGTGTGCAGTGGGCCAAGACCCACGTTAACCTGGGTATGCAGGGCATCTTTCATGGCGATGATCGGAATCCCGTAAGGGTCTTTGCCTTCAAATTTCTTCGCCTTGACGGCCTTCATGATTTTCTCGTAGCTGTACACCCAGGTGTGGCTATCGAGCTTACCGGAGACAATCATGAATTTACCATCGGGGCTGACATCTACGCCGTGCGGGCTTTTCGGCTCGGGCACCAAGTATAAAATACCATTATCAACCGCGGTCTTGATGGACAATACCTTGTGGCCATTAATGATTTTGGCTTTACCGGCTTTAACCAGTTCGGCCGCTTTTTTCCAGTTAATAACGTGCAGGAAGTCAGTATCTTTGGAAGAACAACCGGCTTCGAAAGGCGGACGTCCACGCTCGATACCGCCAACATAGCGTTCAGAACAGAAAGAGTTGGTGAAGGACCAGCCATAAGAAGGGCCTTTACCCGCATCGGATAAATCCTGGCTATAAGGAGGTAATTCGATGGAGAAGGATTGATCCGGTTGAATCCGACCCTTCTTCATGTCGAATTTCCAGTAAGTGATGGCACCACGGTATTTGTCGTTGAATTCTTCTAATGGTACGAATTCATCCGTCAGTGGGGCGGCGTACTGGGAGGCTTCAATGATGTATTCGGTATTGGGAGTAACAAAAGCACCACCGTGTTCAGATTTCATGATCGGGTTGACCACGATCTGCTTGGTTTCAAAATCGTGCAGATCGATGACTGCAATACGCGGGTTGTTCTTGTCATTGATGAACAGATATTTACCGTTATACTCACCTTTGGTTTCGGACAGGGCTGGGTGATGGGTGTCACCGAACTTAATATCCTTGCCGTTGATGCGGCCTTGTGCCAGCACCGCTTTAGATTCTTCGTCAAAGCCGTAACCCTGCCAGGGCTCGGGTGTAAATACGGCAATGTATTTTAAAATACGCATGGAGGGGATACCGTAAACGATAACCTGACCACTTTGGCCCCCAGAACTAAAGACGAGGTATTCGTCGCGTCCGCCAGTAGGAACGTAAGTTTTTGCTGCGGCCAGGACATCTTTCTGAGTTAGGCCGCGTTCTTTCATCACTTGTTCTAGTGATGATGCTGACCAGGCTGAAGATGCTGCCGACAGCCCGATAGCGACCCCTGCTGCGAGGGATAGAGCGCGTTTGGCTGATTTGAACATTATGGATATTCTCCCAATTTGATTAATAAAAATATACGAGTTCAATTTGTTGTAATTTTGCTGCGATGAAATTTTTTTGCCTTGACGTATATCAAAATACTGTGTGGCATTTGCGACAGGTTGTCTTATGACAGACAATCTGTGGTCTTAAACGTAGACTATTGAAACAGAAAAAGAAAGTCTGTCATTCGTTTTTTTGGCAGACATGGCTGTTGTTGAAATGCGTTAATAACTTTAATAAATAAGGAACTGACGGCATGGGGTTGATAGAAAAAGTGGGGTTTGCTGGCAAAATGGGTCGCCTGTTTGGTTTTCTGATAGTGCTATTCCTGTCGGCCTGTTCATCACCAAGTGGCTCACCGGGAGGTGAACACGTTTCGCTTGACTATAATCTGTTAGTAAATTTGCCAGCAGAGCCCATTTCCTATGAACATGAAGTGAAGCCGATTCTCGACCGTCGCTGCACCGTCTGTCATGGTTGCTATGATGCTCCCTGTCAGTTGAAGCTATCTTCTTATGAAGGCTTGCTGCGGGGGGCAAATAAAATACAGGTTTATGGTGATTCCCGTATGCTGGGATCTGAACCTACTCGTCTGTTTATTGACGCAAAGACCACACAGCAATGGCGGGAAAAAAAATTTTATCCGGTTATTAATGAAACCCAGTCGAATGATCCTGAGCAGAATTTAAAGGATTCTACTTTATATCAGATGCTGCGCTTGAAGCAGCTGTATCCCCAGGCACGGGTTGGACGTGTGCCCGAGGGTTTTAGCCTGGAACTGGGGCGCAAACAGAGCTGTCCGACGCGGGCTGAGTTTGATGATTATGCCCGTAAAACCCCGCATTGGGGCATGCCCTATGCGATGCCGAATTTGCACGAATCAGAATACCGAACCCTGGTGCAATGGATAGCGCAAGGATCCCCCCAGGATGAGGTTGCCAAAGCTTCACCGGAGGCACAAAGGCAGGTGAAAAAATGGGAAACCTTCCTGAATCAGGATAGCTTAAAAGAAAAGCTGGTGAGTCGTTATCTTTATGAACATTTGTCAATGGCGCATATTCATTTTGAAAATACGCCAGTTCGGGAGTTTTATCGGCTAGTTCGCTCGCGCAGCGCGACTGGTCAGGCGGTTGATGAGATTGCCAGCCTGCGGCCCTTTGAAGCACCGTTTGCAGATTCCGATTCAGCTGATTTTTATTATCGATTTGTACGTTATACGCCGAGTATTGTTGCCAAGGATCACGTGGTCTACCCCCTCTCGAATGCACGTATGCAGCGTTATGCCGAACTTTTTTTAAAACCCGATTACGCGGTCACCAAATTACCTTCCTATCAATCTGATATTGCCTCGAATCCGCTTAAGGCTTTTGCAGCTATCCCGCCTAATTCTCGTTACCGGTTTTTACTGGATGATGCGCGATTTTTTATTGAAGGCTTTATAAAAGGCCCGGTTTGTCGGGGACAGGTCGCATTGAATGTGATTGAGGACAGGTTCTGGGTAATGTTTCTTAATCCGCAGCGACAAACTTTTTCGGATCGTCCTGGTTTTCTTAACGAGGTGTCAGACTACCTGCAATTGCCGACTGATCGGGGTGACACCTTTAATATGGTCAGTATCTGGACCGATTACTGGCAGCGCTATAAGCACTACATGGATGCAAAGGAAAAATATTTCAGTGAAATGCCCACGGTGACCTTAGAAGATTCAATGAACTATATCTGGGATGGAGATGGCGCGAACCCGAATGCCGCACTGACTATTTTTCGCCATTTTGACAGTGCCTCGGTTATGCACGGTTTAATCGGCGATTATCCGGAAACCGCCTGGGTGATCGATTACCCTATGTTTGAGCGAATCCACTATTTGCTGGTGGCCGGTTTCAATGTTTTTGGCAATATTGGTCATCAAATGAATACCCGTCTGTATATGAATTTTCTGCGTATGGAAGGCGAGGATAATTTTCTGGCATTTATTCCGACCAGCCATCGGGCGGCGATCAGAGGCGCATGGTATGAAGGCCTGCGTTCTAAACAGGAGACATTTTTTAGTATCCGAAAAGACTGGCTTAGTATTGACAGGGTGACGGGCTATCAGAGTGATGATCCGCAGCGGGAGCTTTATCTGCATCTTCAGCAAAGGCTTGCAGCAGTGGCACCGCTGGAAGATTATATCAATCGTTGCCATGATTGCGTTGATAATGTTGGCTTCGATACTGAAAAACGGACTGATAAAGTTATGCGTAAAATTGCCCTGGTTAAGGGTGAAGTGATTCGTGTTTTCCCCGATGTTGCCTATGTTCGTGTAAAAAACGATGCTGGGCAATATTATGCTTATACGCTATTCCGGGATAAGGCCTATAAGAATTTATCCTTTTTTTTAGATGATGGTGAAGACACCTGGGCACTGTCACGGGATGTCAAGAATGATCGCATGACGGTGATTAAAGGGCTCGGAGGCAGTTATCCCAACTTTTTCTTTGATCTCAGCCTTAGCGAGGTGGAGCAGTTTGCCAGTGATTATGCGGCAGTAAAGAACATCAAAGATTATGAATTATTTGTTGCTCGCTTTGGGGTAAGGCGGACGCAGCTAAATTTCTGGGATATTGCCGACTGGTTTCAGGCGCAGTATGCCCGCGAACAACCCATGCTCTCGGGACTGCTGGATTTAAATCGCTACCAGGATCGTTAATAGTTATTTCATATTGTTGAGCCTCGTATTGCGAAGCTGGCAGCTTCGACAGGGCTCTCCTGAGCATAGCCGAAGGGCTTCCTTCGACAGGCTTCCTTCGACAGGCTTCC
>CAZNRP010000070.1:0-14371 GCA_964575555.1 uncultured Thiohalophilus sp.
TCCTTCGACAGGCTTCCTTCGACAGGCTCAGGACGAACGGCTGTAAGCAAAGATATAGATATTTGGAACCGTTATTTAGGATCCTGTTAAACAAAAAATACATACAACAAATACGGAGAAACAGTATGTTAAATTGCAAACTCTTTATAAGTATCGTTTTACTCTCGGGGCTTCTAAGTGCCGCAAATGTTAGTGCTGCGCCTTTTTATGTCAACATCGACTCTGGCCCTAATCTTGGGGGAACATTCAATGGCTCTTTTAGCTTCGACAACTCTATTCTGGGCGGTGTTGGTGATGAAGTTATTGCTCTCGATAATTTTGCTGCCAGCTTTGAAGGAATCAACGTCACTCTGGCAGATGATGCCTTCGCTGAGGCCGTTTTTTTTGATGGCGACTTCCTGGGCTTGAGTTATTTTGCGGCTACCAGCGGTTACGAGTTTTCCCTGACACCGGGTTTTTTCGATATATCTGAAGCCTATTTTAGCTACGACATTTTTGCTGAAGGCGTTGGGTTTGGTTCGGTTGCCTATACGGTTGTTCCGCTACCGGGTGCGCTGCCGTTGATGGTTACGGCACTGGGGCTGTTTGGATGGCTGGGGCGTAAACGCGGCTAAAAACAGGTAAGAAAAGAAGCTTTTGCTTAGTGTTCAAAAGGGCGTTTAGCATTTCTGTTAATTGTGGCATAAGTATTTATATCATTGTCTCATCGATGGGAGAGGCCAGGGGAAAAGAGGATAAAACAGATGCGCCACTTTATGTTGAAGACCCTTTATTTTTCAATCGGCGTATTCAGTTCATTACCCCAGTCCGACCAGGAACCGGGGTAACCTTTTACTTTTTTATAGCCCAGTGACTTAAGCATGATGTAGGTATGGGCGGAACGGTGATGACTGTGACAGTAAGTGATCACCATTTTCTCCGGGGTGATGCCTCTGGATTCCAGCATGTTTCGTAATTCGGCTTCAGGCTTCAAACGTAGATCATTTTCTCTGTCCATGGCATCAACCCAGTCAATATTTTCTGCCCCAGGAATATGTCCACCACGGGTGGCCATGACTTTAATACCCTGATATTCTTTTTCGCTGCGGCAGTCAAGCAGGGAAATCTGAGCATCACTGATGTGGTCAAGAATATACTGGCGGTTGGCAACAGGCTCATCATTGAATGTTACCGAATAGTCCGTGCCAGAGTTTGGATAGTGTATTTTACTGCTCACCTCAAAGCCGCTGTTAACCCAGGCTTGCAGGCCACCATTGAGCAGTGAATGATTACTGTGACCAACGGCATCCAGGGTCCAGAGGAAACGGCAGGCTCGCCCGCCGCCTTCATCATCATAAGTAACGATTTGCGTGTCGGGTTTTATTCCCAATGCTCCGAGGACACGGCTGAGTTGTTCTTTTTGCGGCAGCAGCCCCATACGTGGATGTTCGATGCGCACGATCCAGCTGTAGTCGAGGAAGACGGCATCGGGTAGATGGTATTGTACATAGGTTGCCGCCTGCGAAAGATCGATGAGTAGTATGTCATTCTGCGGTAGAGCGGCATTGAGTTGTTCAGGTTCGATAAGCAATGGCAGCTTGTTTTTAGTCATCCGGTTTCCTTGAAATTATATTGCGGCGGCGGTAAGGAATAACATATCCGCTTACGCAGAAGTTGAGCTTATCCTCAGGGGGGTGAAGTTTACAGGAAGCCGAAGAAACCACCAAGGGTCAGAAAACTGATCAAACTGGCGGCAATCCAGGCGAGCACAGAATAGCCTCGGTTGATTCGCCGCAGAGCAAAGCCCAACCAGATGAAGTACAGGCTGGCAAGAATCAGGATCACTAACATATATTTTTTCTCAGTGTTTTTTAGCGGGCAGATTTTCTGCCAGATATAACCAGGTTTCTATCACACTGTCCGGGTTCAGAGAAATGCTGTTAATGCCGTGTTCCATCAACCAGAAAGCCAGCTCCGGGTAGTCAGAAGGAGCCTGCCCGCAGATACCGATATATTTATTTTTTAGCCGGCAGCTGGATATGGCCATGCTCATCAGTGATTTTACCGCTTCATTGCGTTCATCGAAAAGAAAGGCTACTTTTTCTGAGTCACGATCCAGCCCGAGGGTTAATTGGGTGAGATCGTTGGAGCCGATGGAGAAGCCGTCAAAGTATTTTAGAAAACGCTCAGCGAGCAGGGCATTGGCGGGAATTTCACACATCATAATAATTTTCAAATCATTGACCCCTTTACGCAGATCGTTGTCATGCAAAAGATTAACGACATTGTGCGCTTCTTCGGGCGTTCGCACAAAGGGCACCATAATGGCAACATTGGTGAGACCCATTTCATCCCGTACTTTTTTGAGGGCGAAGCATTCAAGCTCGAAACTTTCCTGAAATTTAAGATCAGTGTAGCGGCTGGCACCGCGAAAGCCCAGCATCGGATTTTCCTCGATTGGCTCATAGGCTTCACCGCCAATCAGGTTGCGGTATTCATTGGATTTAAAATCTGACAGACGCACAATAACCGGCTTGGGCCAAAATGCAGCAGCAATGGTGGCAATGCCTTCCACCAGTTTCTCAATATAAAAGCTGGTAGGGTCGGCATAGCCCCGGCTGCGTTCATCAATGGCCTGTTGAATGTCCGTTGAGAGTTTGCGGTAGTTCAGCAGGGCGCGGGGATGGATGCCAATATTACGATTAATAATAAATTCTAGCCGCGCCAGTCCAACCCCATCGTTGGGTAAAAATTGAAAATCAAATGCACGTTCAGGGCTGGCGACATTGAGCATGATTTTAAACGGCAGTGTCGGCATGGCGGATAAATTCGTTTCTTTTATTTCAAAGGGCAGTTTACCCGCATAGACATGGCCGCTATCCCCCTCGGCGCAGGAGACGGTTATTTCGTCACCGTCTTTAATTTTATTGGTCGCATCTCCGCAGCCGACCACCGCGGGTACTCCTAATTCACGGGCAATAATGGCGGCGTGACAGGTGCGGCCGCCACGATTGGTGACAATAGCACTGGCGCGCTTCATTACCGGTTCCCAGTCGGGATCGGTCATATCGGTAACCAGGATCTCGCCTGCCTGCAGTTGATCCATTTCTTTTACATTGTGAATGATGCGGGCGATACCGCTGCCAATGCGCTGGCCGACACTGCGTCCCGAGGTAACGATCTGTCCGTATTCCTGTAAGCTATAACGTTTGAGAATATTTTCCTGACCATGAGCCTTAACGGTTTCCGGGCGAGCCTGAACAATGTAAAGTTTTTGGTCGCCGGCATCTTTGGCCCATTCAATGTCCATTGCTTGCTGGTAATGTTTTTCAATTATTAGCGCAAGACGTGCCAGTTCCATAACCTCATCATCACTGAGACTGAATTGATATTGTTCCTGGCGGTCAACGTCAACGACACGGGTTGAATGTTGATAATTATGTGTCCCGGTAAAAATCATTTTTTTCTGCTTACTGCCCAGGCTGCGGCGCAGGATAGCGGACTTGCCTTTTTCCAGCGTCGGCTTATGCACGTAGAATTCATCAGGATTGATTTCACCCTGTACGATCATTTCGCCGAGACCATAGCTTGAGGTAATAAAAACAACATCACGAAAACCGGACTCGGTATCGAGGGTAAACATCACTCCACTACTGGCCTCATCACTGCGTACCATTTTTTGCACAGTGGCAGAGAGCGCCACCTGCTGATGGGCAAAGCCATGATGCACCCGATAGGCAATTGCGCGATCGTTAAATAAGGAGGCATAGACAGCGCGGATTGCATCCAGTAGCTGGTCTTCCCCTTTTATGTTCAGATAACTTTCTTGCTGACCGGCAAAGGAGGCATCGGGCAGATCTTCGGCGGTTGCCGAGGAGCGTACTGCAAAGGAAATATCGGCGGAATATTCATTTTGCAAGTGGTGACAGGCTTGCCGTAGTGCCTGTTCGATAGCTTGTGGAAAGGGAGCCTGTAAAATCCATTGGCGGATTTGCTCGCCATGTTGACTGAGTTGGCCAACATTATCCACATCGAGGGCATCGAGCAATGAATAGATTTTTTCATCCAGCTCATTGAGTTTTAGAAATTCTATGAAGGCGCGGCTGGTGGTGGTAAAACCGTGGGGTACCTGGATCCCCCTGTCTTCGAGTTGTTGCAGCATTTCGCCGAGCGAGGCATTTTTTCCGCCCACAAGGTTTATGTCTGATTGGCTGACCTGATTAAGCCAGAGAAAATAGGCATCCATTGTTATGACTACTCCGTTACTGAAGGTATTAATAGTTGCCCAGGTATTGTCATCTTAACGCCCTCTCCCAGGGGCAGAGGGCGTTAAGATGACAATACGAGTGTAACGATTAATATATTTTTATTGAGATGACAAGCTGTCACTATTTTGCTTACATTACAGCATGAGCACAAATTTGCGCACCATTTTTTTTGTATCGGATAGCACCGGGATTACCGTGGAAAAACTGGGGCACAGTCTGCTCAGTCAGTTTCCTGATATTAATTTCCAGACTGTTTCTCTCAGGTATGTGGATTCGAAAAAGAAGGCTGAGAGCTTACGAGTTGAAATTGAGGATGCGGCAAAAAAAACAGGTATGCCACCGATAATTTTCAGTACCTTGGTGGAATCGGAGCTGCGTGAGATAGTAAGAACAGATGCCGCCGTATTGCTGGATCTGTTTGAGATATTTATTGGGCTGCTGGAAGTGCCCTTGAATCAAAAAGCCACGCCGACCGCAGGGCATGCGCACTATGTGGCTGAGCCGGATAAGTATATGGCGCGCATGGACGCGGTTAATTATGCCCTGCGTTATGACGATGGACTGGGTGTGGGGGAGTCAGGCTACGCTCAGGCGGATGTGATTTTGCTGGGTGTGTCACGCTGTGGTAAGACCCCGGTTTGCCTGTATCTGGCCATGCAGTATGGAATCTTTGCGGCTAACTATCCCCTCGTTGATGAGGATTTGCAGACCGCGGCATTGCCTGCAAGCCTACGCGCGTTTAAGCCAAAATTGTTTGCACTGACGATTGAGCCGCTGCGCTTGCAGAAAATTCGTACTCGGCGGCAGACGGGGGAGGAATATGCAAAAATCGCGCAATGCCGGCGTGAGGTAGCACAGGCGGAAACCCTGTTCTCCGAGAATCAGCTAATCGTGCTGGATACTAGTACTATTTCCATCGAAGAGATTGCCACCCAGATTCTGATGCAGCTGCGTCTAAACCGATAATCCGCACGGTTTTGCTCTTGAAATCAGTGCTACCTGCCTCCATATCCTCTGAAAATCTGTTTTAGAAAAAAACATCTATTATTTTAACTACTTAGCTTTATCCAGGAGTTCATTCGAAATGAGTGTCGATACACATAAGGAAACCATGAGTTTCCAAACTGAGGTTAAGCAGCTGTTGAATCTGATGATTCATTCGCTGTATTCCAATAAGGAAATTTTTCTGCGGGAGTTGATTTCTAATGCGTCCGATGCCTGTGACAAATTGCGCTTTGAGGCACTGGCCGATGATGCCCTGTTTGAAAATGATAGTGATCTGAAAATTACAGTTAGCTACGACAAAGAAGCCCGTACCGTGACCATCGTTGATAATGGTATTGGCATGAACCGTCAGGAAGTGACTGAGAATATCGGCACCATCGCTAACTCTGGCACGCGTAAATTTCTGGATACTTTGAGCAGTGATCAGGCCATGGATTCAAATCTGATTGGTCAGTTCGGGGTTGGCTTTTATTCAGTCTTTATCGTTGCCGATAAGGTGACCCTGGAAACCCGTCGTGCTGGTCTGGAAAAAGAACATGGTGTGCGTTGGGAATCCACCGGCGAAGGTGAATACAGCCTGGAAAATGTTGAGCATGAAGCACGCGGCACTACGATCACCCTGCACCTGCGTGAAGATGAAGCTGAATTCTCTGAACCTCATCGTCTGCGCTCTATTATTAATAAATATTCTGATCATATATCCATGCCCATTCTGATGCCGAAATTGAATGATGAAGGTGAACCCACCGATGAGATGGAAGCGGCAAATAAAGCATCGGCCTTATGGACGCGCGCCAAGTCAGAAATCAAAGAGGAAGAATACACTGAGTTTTATAAGCATGTTGCTCATGACTTTGAAGATCCCATGACCTGGATACATAATAAAGTTGAAGGTACGCAGAGCTACACCACACTTTTCTATCTGCCAAAACGTGCGCCCTTTGATTTATATGATCGGGAAAAACGTTACGGGATTAAACTTTACGTTAAACGTGTATTCATCATGGATGATGCAGAGCAGTTGATGCCGAATTATTTACGTTTCATTCGTGGTGTAGTGGATTCGGATGATTTACCTTTGAATATTTCACGCGAAATTCTGCAGCATAACCACCAGATCGATACGATCAGAACCGGTTCAGTGAAAAAGGTTCTGAGCCTGCTTGAGAAAATGGCGAAAAATGATGCCGAACAATATGCTACTTTCTGGACCGAATTTGGTAATGTATTGAAGGAAGGTCCGGCAGAAGATTTTGCAAATAAGGAAAGATTATTAAAATTGATGCGCTTTGCTTCAACAGATAATGACTCGGATATACAAAATGTAAATCTGAATGATTACGTCAGCCGCATGCAGGACAAGCAGGATAAAATTTATTATCTAACAGCGGAAAGTTATGCCGCCGCTAAAAACAGTCCGCATCTTGAGCTGTTTCGGAAGAAAAATATCGAAGTCATACTCATGTATGATCGTGTAGATGAGTGGATGATGTCCTATCTTGAAGAATTTGATGGCAAGAAGCTAGTGTCGATTGCCAAGGGTAATCTGGATCTGGGTGAGCTTGAAGATAAGGATGATAAGAAAAAGGCCGAGCAGGCTGAGAAAGAATATAAAGATCTGCTTGAACGCATGAAAACAGTTTTGGGTGATAAGGTTAAAGAAGTTCGTATTTCCCATCGTCTGACCGATTCACCTTCCTGTCTGGTGGTTGATGAAGATGCCATGGCCTTGAATATGCAGAAGTTGCTTAAACAGGCGGGTCAGAATGTACCTAGTCTGGAACCTGTTCTGGAAGTGAATCCGGATCATATGCTGGTGGAACGTCTGCAAAATGAAGAGGATGAAGATCGCTTCTCCGACTGGAGTCATGTGCTCTTTGAGCAGGCCATGTTAAGTGAAGGTGGACAGCTGGAAGATCCTGCCAGTTTTGTAAGCCGAATCAACCAGTTGTTCAAGGCATTAAGTGAAAAATAAATAAACCGTCAGTGCTAATTAAAAGTATCGTAGGGTGGGCATGGTTTTTATGCCCACGCCTTGTTTCTGCTCATAGAAATAAATAGACGGTTAGTATTAATTAAAACATGGCCCGCCCAGAATAATTTTCTGAGCAGGCCATTTTTTTACCCGCTGATTTTATTTTTCTTTCGACTAATACCGCAAAGGCCTATCAGACCACTGCTAAACAGCCATGCAGCGGCGGGAATGGGAACGCTTGATACCTGCAGGGTTGCTGAACCGACCGCCCCAGGTGTGCCAATATCACCGTTGCCATAGATAAAGCTGTCCTGAGTTATCTGATAGCTTTCTATTGTTTCACTGAGCTGAAAAAGTTCCGTGCTTTTACCACTTTGCACAAAGCCACTACTGTATTCAAGCCGGGTAATTTCAACATCATTGGATGAGATAATAATGGCATCGGATGAGTTGCCGAGTGTAAAACTTGAGTAGACATAATCGGCTTCGACACCACCATTGATATTGATGTCGCTGTTGCGGGCGAGCACAAGATACTGACCGCTGTCGAGAACAAAGGACACGTCCGTGTTTATTTGATGTCGATTGCTGCCATTGTCGCTGATTACAAGGCCACTGATAATTAGTGAATCAGCGGTCGGGTTAAACAACTCAAACCATTCACCGGCACTGTCTGCAACAGCGGCTGGGTTAGCCATGATTTCGGAAATAAAAAGATCACCGCTTGCGGGTGTGCGGATAGCCGCATGAGAAGCTGTTAGCGGGCTACTTAGGGCAAAGGCAAGAGATGAAAGGGTATAAAAAATGCGAGTAGATTTGTTCATGAGTAATTCCTCCTTGATGATAAGAAAAGCAGCACATAATTCCTTTGTGTGCTTAAATAAACTTACAATATAAAAATTCATTGTGCAAGCATGTGTTTACAATTGTGTCTGGCATTATTGCAGATCAGTGTCACACCACTGTCACAATCACTATATTATCGGGTAATAAAAGCGGGTAGGTTTATTGATGGATTCACTAGTACTGGTTATTTTTTTAAGCGCGATTGTTTTTTTCTGGTGGGACAGCGTGGGAGCAAAAGAGAATGCGCGGGAAACGGGGCGCCAGTATTGTCAGAATTCAGAAGTGCAATTTCTTGATGATACCGTAGAGCTGGTTCGCTTGCGTATACGAAGAAACTACCGGGGTCATTTATGTTTTTATCGAAGCTTTCGTTTTGAGTTCAGTAGTACCGGAGAGTCACGTTATCAGGGAATGATATACATGCTGGGAAGGACGGCGGATAAAGTACAGATGGATGCCTATCCACCTGCTTAACGATACTACTAAATGTATCGTCCCTGGTACATTTAGGAAGTAGTATGAAAATTAACTTGCATATATCTCAGGCCGCCTGTGTTCCACTTGAAGCCTGTTCATGCTCAAGTTGCAGGTTGCGGGCATTATGAATATCTTCAAGGCTGATGGTGCTTAAATAGTCGTATACCATGTGTGAAAGTTGTTCCCACATTTGTTGGCTGGCCGGTTGATGAGTGGGATCACTGTGCTGTTCAGCCTGAGCAATTTTCTTTGATTTTCGATCCATATCAATGGCTTTAACAATATCGCTAACTGTTATCTCACTCATTGGTTTACTTAAAACATAACCTCCACCGGGACCACGAACGCTTTTAACCAGGTCGTGTTTGCGCAGTAAGGAAAATATCTGTTCTAAATAAGAAATAGAGATATCTTCCACCTGGGCTAGATAAGCAAGATTAACCGGCTTGTCGGGTGTTGTGGATAATTCGAGCATAGCTTTAGTTGCGTAGTCTGAGCGAGATGATAATTTCATATTTCGTAGTCCTTAGATTTAGTCCATGTTTTGTGTTGGCTATATAAAAAGTAGATTTATTCTTGATGGTTTACAAATCCTATTGCGTGAACAATTGTGAAATAATGTTATGTAAAGTGAAATATCAGCATTTACCCTTATGGATCAGTGCTTCATACTCAAACTTGTGCAATTAGCACCGCTATTTGAATTAATGAATACTGCTATACGATGAAGGATCGGTCTGCGCTATACTTCTCAATTATTAATAATCGTGGAGTCTATGCATGAGTGTACAAGCTGAAATTGAAGCTAAATTAACGATCGGGTTAAATCCTTTCCATCTGCAGGTTATTAATGAAAGTGATAATCACAATGTTCCTCCCGGCTCAGAGTCACATTTTAAGCTTGTACTGGTGAGTGCAGAGTTTGATGGAAAGAGTTTACTTGTCAGACATCGTTTGATTAATAGTCTTCTGGAATACGAGCTTCAGCATGGGGTACATGCGCTGGCGATGCATACTTATACAAAATCAGAATGGGATGATTTGCAAACAGAGGCCCCTGAGTCTCCCCCCTGTTTGGGTGGGGGAAAATAATTAGCGGGAAGTCAGCAGAAATAACGGCATTGCACTTCATGCGCCAGGTTGGGCATGAGGTGCAATGTCAGGTAGTCATGTAGCCGGTTTAGATAAACAGGCAGACGTCAGATTTAGAAGCAATGGGCAGGAAGGATGCCGCGCCAACGTAGTCCTGAACATCGTCGATGAACTCGTCCTGTGAAAAACCAAACACGTCAACGGTCATCTGACAGGCAACCATTTTCACTTCAGCTTCGACGCAAAGATCACGCAGCTCGTCAACAGAAGCCACACCCTTGTTCTTGAAGGTTTTCTTCATCAGGCCGGTGGCTACATTCTCAAAACCGGGGATACCGGCCATGAGCACGTTTGGCATCGGCCATTCGAAGTCCTGGAACCATTGTGGTCCAAACGGCATTTTCATCGGCATAGCCGGATTTCCCAGGCCGCTGACCTTGGCATTTAAATTCTTTTTCAATAGCAGCAGGCCATAGAAAGTGAAGAAAATGGTCACGTCCCATCCCAGTGCGGCGGCAGTGGAAGCCAGGATAAAGGGAGGATAAGCCCAGTCCAAGGTGCCCTTGGTGGCGATAATGGACATTGAGGGTGTTTTATTGGCTTCGATTTCTTCAAGCTTTTTGGGCAGCATTTCATCTAATTTTTCAGAAATGATACGTTCCAGATCACTTGCGTTTGCTGACTCAACTTGAGCCTCGGCAGTTACTGTCATGGCATGCTCCTTAAGGTATTAAATATTGTTATGTTGTTCCCGAGGTTTCCCCCCTGATTCAAAGTATGATCGTTGTCATACTTATGCAATAGATAATAAATGAAATTTTGAACTTGGCAAGCTCGGTTTTCAACCTTCAAAAAATATGGTTAACCGAACTATTTCAATTAAAACAATGAGATAGCGATTATTCCTGGTTATTCACTCAAATGTTGACAGAGAATATTGCACAGGATTTACCCTGTTATTGGTTGTTTGTGTGGTGGGAGCTGCAGATAGTAGCCCTGTTGGTCGAGGGCCTGAATCACATTTCTGGCATTTTTTTGTGCCAGTTTTGTCTTTTCTGTGACCGGTAACTCCATTACAAACTCGAGTTTTCCAAGAGTTTTAAGCAGATCAGTGGGGAGATTTTCCAGCTCATCCTCCTGCGGAATAAACAGATAGGTATCCGTTTTGCGGTTACTTTTATAAATAGTGCAAATGCATGCCTTCATGAAGATAGTTTGGTGGAAGGCGAATTTTTGAGAGCGTTAAGTGTATTTTCAAGCAATTTTATTTTCTCGTGAAAATTGGTATGGGAAGCTGTTGTTTGTGGTAGTTGCGCGACAAGGCTTGTTGCATCGAGGTAAATTTGTTCAAGTTGTGCCTCATCAAATAATGCCAGAGCGGCATTGAGTCCGGTTTCAGGCTCGGATAGAAGCGTGGCTACAAGTTGATCTTTGTTGATGGGGGAGTCCGGTAACATCAGATCAGCCACCAGGGTGTATTGATGCAGTTCATGGTGCATTTGTCGGGCCTGCTCCTCTTCTGTTAACTTATCCAGAGCTATTGGATCATTTGCAGCACCTTGACGTACCGCTTTCATGATGACCTCAATGAGTTTATTAATTGCCGCCTGAATTTCACTCTGTTCTCCAGGCAGTGCACAGCAGTGTGCGTAGCATTTATCCAGTCGTTCTTTTAGGGCGAGTATGGTTTCACTTTCTGCTTCAGGTTTGAGCTCAATCGCTTCCTGTACCAGATCTCGGAAGTAGCGGAGAAAATGATTGAGTTCAGTTTCGTCTGCATTGCGGGCTTCTTCAATCTGTGCCTCACTAACATTCTGTTCATCTGCCGGGAATAAGGGGTTAGCAAAACACCGCCGCAGTTGGCGCTCGCGTGGACCTGGATGTGGGCTGAATTTAATGCTCATAATGGTTACGGATATGAAAATTAAGGTGATGTTGGGGGCAAGTTTTAAATTGCCAGGGCAGTATAAAAATGAATATATTCTATACTCTAGAGTGAAGACATTGTTTATAGACAAGTGCAGGAACGGCTGATAACCATGTGGCACCGTGAATTTCAGTCAAGTATTATAAAGATATACTGAATACAGTTAAAGTATATTTTCGATATGTAGTGATATGTATTATGGTTCAATTATATGCTTTTTGTGGATTAAATAATAAGCATAAAAATTGATATGTAATTTAAGTTTTGGCTCCTTAAAGTTTATGTTTTGTTTTGCCGATAGTACCTGAACATTTCAGTAACTTGTCTAGATTAGGATTTCATATATAGACAAGCCATATGAAAACAAGGAGAAATATATGCAGAAACGGGAAAAACAGATCGGCGCAGGTGTGGGTGTTGTGATGACTGGTTTAGGTCGTATTGCTTTAATATTATTTTTACCCGTTTGGCTGGCGGCTTGTACAACGGCTCCTACTATGCACACGTCGCTGCAACATAGCAGCATTAATCTAAATCCGGGCGATTTACAGCATGGTGGGATTGCCTTTATTACACCTTCTTCAATCACTGGGCGGGAAGAGGATCGACAGTCGTTGGCACTGTCTTTTGTTAGCGTCTTAATTAGTGAACATAAAGATATTCGGGTGGTTACGCTGGCGGAAACATTAAGTGCAATTAATCGTGCTAATATGACCGCTGAATACAATGACATGTTTAACGAATATAAAGAAACAGGTATTTTTCAGCAGCATACTTTGCGTAAAATTGGTGAGGTGACCGGAGTACGCTATTTGGCGCAATTGAAATTGGCTGGTTTTTATCAGCAATCGGCTGGACGTTTTGGTGTATTGGGTTTGCGGCTGGTGGAAACCAAGCGCACCAATCTGCGAGTATTTTTACAAATTTGGGATAGTCAGGAAGGTTCCATTGTCTGGGAAGGTCTGGAAGAGCTGACATTGTCTACCGATACTTTTTCGGAAAAAATAATCAGTTTTAATGATATTGCGCGACAGAGTGCGCGTGAATTACTGGAACATATTCCTTATCAGAAAAACCGGGCGCTGGTTCCGGTGGATGAGGCTAAAAAAAGCAGTGATATAGACTGGGAATTTTAATTACAGGTAGTGTGTTATCTGTTGGAGCAGTATGCAAAAAGCCGGCACACGCCTTGATAAGTGGCTCTGGTCAGCCCGTTTTTACAAAACCCGTGCGCTGGCGGTTGAAGCAGTCAATGGCGGCCATGTACATATCAATGGTATAAGAGTTAAACCCTCTCGCAATGTCAATGTGGGGGACGAATTACAAATTAACAAAGGCACCACCACATTCATCCTGCAGGTCAGAGCGTTGTCGACCAGGCGCGGGCCGGCAGTACAGGCTCGGATCCTTTATGAGGAGACTGAACAAAGTCTTCATCAGCGTGAACAGCAGGCTGCTGAGCGTAAGTTGATGGCTGCCTCATGCGGGCCAAAGAAACGCCCGGATAAACGTGCCCGGCGACGAATCATCCGTTTTATTAATAAAAATCAATTACCTTCATGAACAAACCCACCACTCCCCTGTTGACAGTTGATATCATCATTGAGCTTATCGATCGTCCCGAGCAGCCTGTTATCCTGATCAAACGTCGTTACCCGCCTTATGGCTGGGCCCTGCCCGGTGGCTTTGTGGATGTGGGGGAAACGCTTGAGCAGGCCGCTGTGCGTGAAGCCGAGGAAGAAATTTCACTTCAGGTGGAATTAAAATGCCTGCTGGGTTGTTATTCTGATCCGGCTCGGGATACCCGTACTCATACCGCAAGTGCGGTTTATATTGCTCAGGCGAGCGGACAGCCGGTTGCGGCAGACGATGCCCGTGAGCTTGAGTTATTCCCGGTGGTCGATTTACCGGATAAGCTGGCTTTTGATCATGCTCGTATCCTGGTGGATTACCGGCATTTCCTGAAAACCGGGGAGGTGGCCGAGCTGAATTTGGTTTGAGGCCGGGTATTACTACGATAATCTGTAGATACGATTTCAGTTGTACAAATTCGAAGTCTCCCCAGCCGTTTCCCTCGCCCCACCCGATTGAAATCGAGTATATACAACAATACCCCGAAGTAGCTTTATGGGTATGTTTTCCTACTATTTATATTCCCTCTGTTTTGAATTTTTTGAGCGTGTTACTTGAAATTTCGACGAATAACACTATATTGATATATTCTAATTTTACGTTGTTTCTAAATCATGTAGGAGAATGGCGATGGCCACCGTTGAACTTAATAAAGATAATTTACCCGAAGTGATTGAGAACAATGACTTTGTAATCCTGGATTTCTGGGCACCCTGGTGTGGACCCTGTCAGTCATTTGGCCCGATTTATGAAGAAATATCAGAAAAATATCCGGATGTGGTTTTTGCCAAGGTCAATACTGAGGCGGAGCAGGAACTTGCCGGACAGTTTAATATTCGTTCCATCCCGACGCTGATGATTTTCCGCGAGCAAATTATTATTTATTCTGAAGCCGGTGCCATGCAGGGGCCGGCTTTCGAGCAGTTACTCGAGCGGGCAAAGCAGCTGGATATGGATGAAGTGCGGAAACAGGTCGAAGAAGAACAAAGCGCCCAAAACGCTTGAAAACTCGCCGCTATTCCATGTTTTTCATTCATTAGGCCACAACAATCCTCATTTGTATGCTCTGCGTAGGAACCAGAAACCCTTTGACTTCGCTCAGGGCGAACGGACATGAGGGCAAACCGTTCAAATAAATACCCCGTTCGTCCTGAGCTTGTCGAAGGAAGC
>CAZNRP010000071.1:0-14280 GCA_964575555.1 uncultured Thiohalophilus sp.
ATATTTTGTCTCCTACGTTTTTTCTTTGAAACAAAATACTATAAGTGAAAATTAGTCTGCAACCGAAAATTGGACGAGTATTTTTTTGTTTGTACATAACAGTATATTTAGACAGAATATGCAGATGTCTATGCTTGAACTCAGCTTTCTATGTCTAGGTTTTAATTTCCATCTGTAGGTACCTATCCATCTCTTGCTTCAATGCCATCTTAAAAAATATATGCTGATTAGATTTAGTATATATTTTAATTAGAATACATTCTCTATATTAAGGGGGAGGGTGTAAAATTTAATATACACGGAATGGCTGATTTAAAGAATTTTTTGTGATTAATTAGCCCAAAATATCGAATGAGCACATCAGGATGAAATCAGGAAGTTATACAAAAATTTTTGCAGGCGGTTCTTATGCTGTTTTGGAGCAAAGATCTTAGACGTGATTTGTCAGATTAAATTTTAGTTATAAGAAATAAAAAGGCGGTGAATATTCACCGCCTTTTTATTAATTACAGGATCTGTTTCAGGACACGGCTTTGAGATCACTATTATTAGCATCCAGATGTTTCTGGAAAATGGCTTTATGCACATCGCCGATGCTGACAATGCCCACCAACTTTTTGCCTTCGGTGACAGGAATGCGGCGTATCTTTTTCAGACACATGATCGAGACGGCTTTTAAAATAGGATCATCTGGGGTGACAGTGAATAAGCCGGGTTTAATAATATCTTTTACCCGCAGGTTCAGAATATCGGTGTATTCATTTTCCAGTTGCTCAAAATCATAACTGCCCACCTGCATATACTCATCGACTTTTGGATACATGCTATTCAGCACATCCTTTTCAGAAACAATGCCGACTATTTCATTTTCATCATTAACAATGGGTACGCCACTGATTTTGTTGAAGCACATGGTGACCGCAATATCACGTACCGGGGTTGTCAGGCTGGCAACTTTTACATTGGTATTCATAATCTCTTTTACTAACATATCGATTCCTCTCCTCACTTCATAACATTTTTAATGGCGGGTGCACATCTACTCTAATTCTAAAAACAAAGGTTCTTATATCCCGCACAGGATGAAGCTAAAAAACATATACAGATGCATTACCTTTTACTTTAGACAAAATATAAAGTTTTAGTGGGGAATCGCCAAGTTTTTTTATTTAATAGAGGTGATACAAAAAATTAATATTAGCCAGCACTTATTTTATGCCTGGTTTTTTCTTGATTTTATGAGGGTGGAAGTGTTTGATTTTATTGCGAAAATGTGGAAATGTGCGAGGAGATGGATGTTCAGCATAACGTAAATGATTGTAAAGACGGGTTACCGCAAATACCTTGAGTCGTAAATCCTGGCGGAAAACAGAGACTCGATGGGCATAATGTAGGGCGCTTTCTTCGGGTTTGCGGGTAAATCCGAGCGTGGCCAGCTTTTTGCAAAACTGTGCATAAGCCTGTTCGGTGGGATCTAGCTTGTTCTGTTTCTGGCGAAACACGAACAGGGCAATGAATAACAGGCAGACGGTAAAAACTGCCGCAAGCAAGAGCGCGAGATCCTGCAGTGAGAGCTTGTCTGCACCAAACATGGATAATAGAGATTTTTGTCGGCTGCTATTGTAGCCTACTACCCAGTGGTTCCAGCCATTGTTTAGTCGATCCCAGGAGTAGCCCAGATTACGCAGACGCTGACTTAGCCAGCCCTGTTTCATCTTAAAGGCGTTGCGAGTTTGTTCATCCTGACGGCGCAGGCGATCTTCCACGGCTTCAACCCGGGAATCCGGTATTACGCTGGTGGGATCAATACGTCGCCAGCCTTTGCCGGGTAACCAGATTTCAACCCAGGCATGGGCATCTGATTGTCGGATGATCATATAATCCGCTAGTGGATTCATCTCACCGCCCTGGTAGCCGCTAACGATACGTGCGGGAATATTAGCGAGGCGCATCATCACGGCA
Source organism: uncultured Thiohalophilus sp. (assembly GCA_964575555.1). GTDB lineage: Bacteria > Pseudomonadota > Gammaproteobacteria > UBA6429 > Thiohalophilaceae > JAADGZ01. The sequence continues at coordinate 1,963 of CAZNRP010000071.1, forward strand.
AAGGCTGAAGCATAATGAACGCAGTAACCCCGTTGAGTTTCAAATAAAAATTGATCGACAATATCTTTATCAAGCAATGGTGGCTTGCGGGTATAGATAAAATTTTCAGTTCGAAAATAATTTAATACCGCATTAATGTAGTTAGCATCCAGCGAATGTTTTTTGCGTAACTGTTTTACAAAGTGTCGGGTTGCAGGCGCGGTCTGTTCAGGCACCTGTAAATAATAATAGCTATTCACAATGCTATTGGGATCAAGCTGATAGTTTAGATAAGCTCGCATTTTATAGCGGGTAACACTACGCACCGGACGTGTTTGCAATAATTGCATGTCTTCAGTGAGATGAGCATTGGCTGGAATGATGGCAGGCATTTCAAGTGCGAATAGCCAATGGCGGTTATGTGGTTCCAGCGTTACCGTGTAATCAACGGGAAGTGAAAAATTAATGTCATCAAGATTAAGCCGGGAAACAGAATCTTCTTTCAGGACCTGCCATTTTTTACCGGTGAATAAAGAGAGAACCGGGCCGCGCCAGTAAAGCTGTTCCGATGATGGTGGTGTCATATCAAACTTAACTCGAAAAGCAACATCAGGATTATTACTCAGCTTGCTAATGCGGCCGGGTTCCAGTTCATCAGTCAGGCCGGTACTGGCACCTTGACCATCATCCGGTAGACTCCATAAGGGGCCGGGCAGACGAGGAAATAAAAAAAACAACATCAGCATGAGAGGAACGGCCTGTAGCAGCAGAATAAAAGCCTGCCTAATACTTTGCCGTAAGGCCTGCGATACGGATTTTTGTTGCGCGGTTGGATGATTATAAATAATCATGGTGGTGATTAAACTTAAAACCACGATCAGGATATAGGCCCCGCTATAGATAGATTGATCGAATAAAAAGCTGGTGATTAAAATAAAAAAACTAATGTAGATAATCACAATGACATCGCGCGTACCTTTTATTTCCATGAGCTTAAGGCAGAGCATCAGCAACAGCATGGCACTGCCCGCAGTGCGACCAATCAATGTCGAGTAGCTGGCAAACAGCCCGGCAATCGAGGCCAGTAAAATTAGCAGTCGCAGAAATTTACCGGGCAGGCCGATACGCCCGGTTTCATGAAAATAACGCAGGCCGACCAGGCCCAGGCAGAGTGTGGAAATCCATAGGGGTAAGCGTAGCAGATGTGGCAGGCAAACCAGAATAACCGAGATTAATAAAACACCAATATTCGCCGGTAATTTTTTTAGCGGGCGAGTCTGTTTAGTTTGCATGCTGTTTAAAGCCTGCCTGTTTAGGATCGCTTTGTCCAAATTCAGCCAGTAGTCGCAGACAACGATGTTGATGTGCATCGCCATTGGCCGGCATTATTTCTATTCCCGGAATCCAGAGACCGTAGGCAACACCACTTTTTTGTGCCTCCAAAATCCATTGGGTTAAACAGGAGAGGCGGGACTCGGGATCCAGTGGGGAAAGACTGCGCCAGTCGAGCATCAGTTCAAGGCTGTCTTCGCCACCGAATTGTTTGGTTAGTAGTCCCTGTTCTTTGGCCAGTGCTTTCCAGTGAATATGGCGCATGGCATCACCGGCCTGATAATTACGCAGCCCGACAAAGTCATCACTGCCCTGTCCCAGATTGCCTTCGCCCTGTTTTGCCTGCGGGCGGGCAGTTGGTTTGTTATTGCTTCCGGCAGGGCGGGGATAAATCAGTGCGGTCTGAGTAAAATTCAGAACCGACCAGGTTAAAAAAATACCGAGTGGATAACGGCTGGAAATGCGCAGGCGTTCAAGTTTTAAAACACCACGCTGCTGGGCTTTGTGTTTTAGCATCAGGTGGCCGCGGGAGTCGGCATCCAGATCATGAATCCCGAGTATATCGCTATTGGGGAAATCAAAACGCAGCGCGTATCGTGCGGGGCCGTTGAGATTGTTAATTATTAACGGGATGTGGAGTTCCTGTCCGCAAAAAACAGGCTGAATATCCGCCATGGTTATTTTTAGCCGGTAGAGCATTTTATAGGTATGCAGGATGGTCACAATGCCCAGGCTGCCAAGCAAAAAGGTGAGTAAAAATCCCAGGCTGTTACTGTAGTTAATTGAGCCGATGAGCATCAGCGTCAGTACCAGCGCGAAGAACAAACCTTCACGGGTAGGCAGGATATAAATATTTCTGCGGCCTAAGGTGATGGTATCGGAGACCGGTGTGTCACCATGAAAAAATCGGCAAAGTCGGGGGTAATCTAATAACAGTGATGTCTTCATTACAGGATTGATAGAAAATTTTTAGTGAAGTAGATGGGCTTAATTTTTCAGGGAATTGGCACACTAAGGAGTTTGTTGCTAACGGAGTCGGCATTAATATCATCCGCAGATGAAACCGCCTGCAGGCGATGATTGACGACACTGTGGAGAACCGCCTGTATATCATCTGGTAGAACATGGTTGCGCCCATGCATTAAGGCCCAGGCACGGGCCGCATGTAATAATCCTAAACCGGCACGGGGTGACAGGCCGGTCGTGTAATTTCCGGGTTGACGGCTGAACTCGATCAGAGCCTGTACATAGTCGAGTAGATCCTCAGAAATGTGTACGGTTTCAACTGCCTGTTGCAGATTGCTAAGTTCATGATGATCAAAATTGGACTCCAGCTCCTGTAGTTGATCGCGTCGATCCCGGCTGGTGAGCAGTTCACGTTCGGCTTTGGGATCGGGATAGCCTAGATGCACACGCATCAGAAAACGATCCATTTGCGATTCCGGCAGAGGAAAAGTTCCAATTTGAAAGCCGGGGTTTTGGGTGGCAATCACAAAAAAAGGATTCGGTAGCGGCCGGGTTTCGCCTTCAATGGTAACCTGATGTTCTTCCATCGCCTCCAGCAGGGCGCTTTGGGTTTTTGGGGTGGCGCGATTAACTTCATCGGCCAGTAATACCTGAGTAAAGATAGGGCCGGGATGAAAATGGAAGGCGTGATTGCCGGATTCAAAAATGGATACACCGAGAATATCTGCGGGCAGCATATCGCTGGTAAACTGGATGCGATTGAATTGCAGCCCCAGAGATTTTGCCAGTGCGTGGGCGAGCGTGGTTTTACCCACGCCGGGCAGATCTTCAATCAGAATATGGCCACGGCAGAGCAGGCAGGTGAGAGCCAGTCGAATGGCTTTTTCCTTGCCGAGAATGATCTGGCTGACATTTTTGACAATATTGTCTAACAGGGTTTGGTAGTAAGTGCTGCTGCGATTATCCATAGAGAATGTATCGGCAGCAAAGGGTGGAGTTTGAGTGTATCGGGTTAACAAAATGTGGCTCTCTCTTCGCTGGCGAGAGGGGAGAAGGCCAGGAAGAGGGCATTAACAGGACGCAGTAATATGCAATACAAGCTTACAGTTTCAGATAAAGGACTCAGAAAAAACGACTTTCTGAAGAAAGCCATATTTGCCCTGTTGTTTATTGGGCTGGGCGGTTGCAGCAGTGCTGGCTATTACTGGGATGTGCTTTCCGGCCATGCCGAATTGCTCAATGCACAACGCCCGCTTGATGAGGTGCTGGGCGATCCTGCTGTCTCCGTACAGACGCGTGAAATATTAAAAACTATGCGACAAGCACGAGAGTTTGCCAGTCAGGAACTGGGCCTGCCGGACAATGATAGCTATCGTTATTATGCCGATCTGGGGCGGGAGTATGCGGTCTGGAATGTAGTTGCAGTACCGCGATTTTCGTTAAGCTCAAAACAGTGGTGTTTTGTTTTTATCGGTTGTGTCAGCTATCGGGGATATTATCGGCAGGCACAGGCGCAGGACTACGCGGATTTACTGCAGGCTGAAGGTCTGGATGTACAGGTGTCCGGGGCACGGGCGTATTCCACTCTGGGCTGGTCGGATGATCCCCTGCTCAATACCATGCTTTACCGTTTAGAGGCACGGCAGGTGGGCATTATTTTTCATGAGTTGGCACACCAACAGTTATACATTAAGGGTGATAGCACCTTTAATGAATCGTTTGCCACGGCGGTGGAGCAGGAAGGTATTCGCCGCTGGTTTATCGCGATGGGTGACGTAGAGGCATTTCAGCATTATCAGGATAGCCAGCAACGGGATGAGCAATTTAAACAGCTGCTCCTGCAAACACGGGAAGAGTTGCAGACGCTGTATCAGGCAAAAGAGAACGTGGATGATAAGCAAAAAGAAAAAGTCCGAATTTTTTCTGAGCTGAAACAGCATTTTACCGCATTGCAAAAATCTGATTCAGCATTTTCTGTCTACGAGACCTGGATGGCACAGGATCTTAATAATGCCCATTTGGCCTTGATCGCCACCTACAATGAACATGTTCCCGCTTTTGCACAGTTGTTGATAGAAAAACAGGGTGACATGCCGGCTTTTTATGTGGCGTTGGAAGAGCTTGCGGATAAGGATTTGCAGACGCGAAATAACCTGCTCCAGCAGTGGGCGAAAAAAGGTCGCTAATCTGCTATGCTGTACGGCTTTTCAGCTAGATTCTGTTAGATATTTCATGAGTACTCAACGCAAAGCAATTTCACTTATTTCTGGTGGTCTGGACTCTATGTTGTCCAGCCGCGTGATCATGGATCAGGGCGTCCATGTGGAGGGGATCAATTTCTTCACCGGTTTTTGCGTTGAGGGTCATACCCATGCGATTCGCAAAAAGGATAAACAGAAACCCAAACGCAACAACGCACTCTGGGTGGCTGAGCAACTGGGCATCAAGCTGCATATTATTGATGTGATTGAAGAATATAAACAGGTTTTGCTTAATCCCAGTCATGGTTATGGTCAGAATATGAACCCCTGCCTGGACTGCAAAGGCTTTATGGTGCGCAAAGCTTACGAATGGATGCAGGAAAATGATTACGACTTCATCATTACCGGGGAGGTGGTCGGTCAGCGTCCCATGTCCCAGCGTCGCGATACCATGCCGGTAATTCAGCGTGAATCCGGGGCGGGCGATTTGTTGCTGCGGCCGCTTTCCGCGCTCAATTTGCCGGACACAAAAGCTGAGCGAGAAGGCTGGGTGCGGCGTGAAGAACTGTATGATTTCAGTGGCCGCAGTCGCAAGCCCCAAATTGAGCTAGCGGCAAAGTTTGGATTTGAAGATTACTCCCAGCCCGCCGGGGGTTGTTGTTTTCTCACCGATAAATCCTATTCTGATAAACTGGTAGATATGTGGGCGCACCGATCCTCGCGCGAGTATGAGCTGGATGACATTATGATGCTCAAAGTGGGACGCCATCTGCGCCCGCGCCCTCACTTTAAATTGATCGTGGCGCGTGAAGAAGGTGAAACGCATTTTCTGGAGGGTTACCGCAAGCAGTTCGTGCATTTGTTGTGCAAGAGTCACAGTGGCCCCCTGGTTCTGGTGGACGGCAAACTCAATGAGGATGATCGGCAGCTGGCGGCTCAGATTTGTGCCCGTTTTGGACAGGGCCGAGAGGCGGATGAGGTGGAGGTCGAGATCACCGATTTGAGCGGTAAAATCGAGGTATTAAGCGTGAAGCCCATGCCGGCCAGTGAAATTCCGCAGGACTGGTATGTCTGAACATCATCTGGATACCCGTAGACTACTTTGTCCGATGCCGGTGATTCGCGTGCAGGATGCGATTGCAAAGCTGGCAGCCGGTGACTTTCTAAATGTAGTTTGCACCGATCCCGGTGCCCTACATGATGTGCCGGCCTGGTGCCGGGTGCATGGGCACCGGATCGTGAGTGCCGAACAAAGGGGTGATGAAGTAATTATTCGTATCGAAGTGCAGGAATCATCGGCATGAGTCAGTCCCATTCTCATTTTGAAATTGCTGATACTGCGAGTGAACAACGCTATCGGGACACGGTGCGCGTTACCCTGATAGGCTCGGTGGTTGATCTGCTGCTGGGCTTGTCAAAAATATTCGTGGGCATCATTGCGAATTCGCAGGCCCTGATTGCTGATGGTGTGCACTCACTCTCGGATTTGGCCACGGACTTTATTGTGCTTTATGCGGCAAAGCATACCCGCCAGGATGCCGATGAAGAACATCCCTATGGTCATGGACGGATTGAAACCATTGCCACGGTGGCGCTGGGTGTTCTATTAATGCTGGTGGCGATCGGCATAGTTTGGGATGCAATCGATCACATGCTACTTGCCAATGGTCTTGGCCAGCCCGGTTTTTGGGCACTGGTAGTGGCCGCCATTTCGGTGGTGAGCAAGGAAATTATTTACCAGTACACCATGGTGGTGGCACGCAAATACAAGTCAAAAATGTTGGAAGCCAATGCCTGGCACAGTCGTTCGGATGCCATTTCCTCTATTGTGGTGTTGGTAGGCATTGCTGGCAGCATGGCGGGCTATGCCTATCTTGATGCGGTGGCGGCAGTGGGCGTGGGCCTGATGATTGCTAAAATCAGCTGGAATCTGACTTTTCACAGTTTTCGTGAGTTGATCGATACCGGGTTGGAGCAGGAGCGGGTAGAAGCGATTCGGCAAAGCATACTCAGTGTTGATGGCGTAAGTTCCCTGCATATTTTACGCACTCGCAGTATGGGTGCCGATGCGCTGGTGGATGTGCACATACAGGTAGATCCGGAATTGAGCGTGTCCGAAGCGCATTATATTAGCGAGAGCGTGCGCCTCAAACTGATAAAAGAAATTGAAGAAGTAGCGGATGTCATGGTACACATAGATCCGGAAGATGATGAGCACTTCCAGTTCCGCGCAGATCTACCTATGCGCACGGAGCTGGAGCAGCAGTTAAAGCTGTGTTGGGCAGATATTCCAGCCATGCAGCAGCTTGATCATATGACCCTGCATTACCTTGAGGGTAAAATCAGGATAGAATTGTTCCTACCCTTGTCGGCGCTTGAAGGGTTGAGCCCGGCAGCGTTGCAGGCCAGCTGTGCCCGAGCTGTTGCTGAGCGAGAGGATATCGACTCGGTTCGCGTACGTTTTTATTAAGCCTCTTTAATAAGCGGGTATAATGCACCGAAAGAGAACATCAGCTTTGGGTGTGAACGGTTACGGTGCAAATTTGCGGGTTTAGTACTGGTAGCATCAAAGTATTTTTAGATATATCAATGTCTTATATGTATGGCATGGTTCATGCACCATAAAGGCACAAAATTTTGAATTCCAGCTGCCGTTGTTTGGCGGCTTTATTTTATAAATCGCGGGAGATTGAGAGTAATGTCCAATAAAGTTTTAAAAATGATAAAAGACAACGGCGTCAAGTTCGTTGATTTTCGTTTTACCGATACCATTGGTAAAGAACAGCATGTGTCAGTTCCGGCTCACACCATTAATGCGGATCTGTTTACCGAAGGTAAAATGTTCGATGGTTCCTCCATCGCCGGCTGGAAGGGTATTAACGAATCCGACATGATCATGATGCCAGATGCTGATTCTGCGGTGATGGATCCGTTTACCGATGAGCCCACTCTGATTCTGGTCTGTGACATTATCGAGCCTACCACCGGCCAGGGTTACGAACGTGATCCTCGCTCCGTTGCCAAGCGCGCGGAAGCCTATTTGAAATCAACCGGCATTGCCGATACTGCATTCTTTGGCCCGGAGCCCGAATTCTTCGTACTGGATGATGTCCGTTGGGGTGTGACCATGAGTGGCGCATTCTATAAGGTGGATTCTGACGAAGCAGAATGGAACTCTGAAAAAGTCTATGAAGATGGCAACATTGGTCATCGTCCCGGCCTGAAAGGCGGTTACTTCCCGGTACCCCCGGTTGATTCACTGAATGACTTACGTGCCGCCATGTGTCTGGCGATGGAAGAAATGGGTCTGGAAACGGAAGTGCATCACCATGAAGTGGCGACAGCTGGCCAGTGCGAAATTGGCACTTTATTTAACACGCTGGTAAAACGCGCCGATGGTAACCAGATTCTGAAATACTGTGTTCACAATGTCGCGCACATCTATGGCAAGACCGCGACTTTCATGCCCAAACCATTAGTGGGTGATAACGGTAACGGCATGCACGTGCATCAGTCATTGGCCAAAGACGGACAGAATCTGTTCTCCGGTGATGAATACGGTGGCCTGTCTGAAACCGCCCTGTATTACATCGGTGGCATCATCAAACATGCCAAGGCATTGAATGCCCTGACCAACTCTTCCACTAACAGCTACAAGCGTCTGGTTCCCGGTTTTGAAGCGCCGGTACTGCTGGCCTACTCGGCCCGTAACCGTTCGGCTTCGATTCGTATTCCGTTTGTTAGCAGCCCGAAAGCCCGTCGTATTGAAGTGCGCTTCCCGGATCCAACGGCCAATCCTTATCTGTGTTTCTCCGCCCTGTTGATGGCTGGCCTTGATGGTATTCAGAACAAGATCCACCCGGGTGAAGCGGCGGATAAAGATCTGTATGATCTGCCTCCGGAAGAGCTCAAAGACATTCCAACCGTTTGTGCCTCACTGGAAGAAGCCCTGGATAGTCTGAATGACGATCGTGCCTTCCTGACCGCCGGTGGTGTTTTCACCGACGATATGATTGATGCCTTTATCGAACTGAAAATGGAAGAAGTCACGCGCATCCGCATGACCACACATCCGGTTGAGTTCGATATGTACTACTCGCTTTAATCTCTTTGGGTTTAATTCCCCGCTGCTTGCAGCGAAAATAATAGTAGGTTGGGCAGAGCAACGCGAAGCCCAACAAGAATGCGGCAAATTGTTGGGCTTCGTTTCACTCAGCTCAACCTACAACTTAATACCTCGTAGCTTGCTACGGGGTTGTTTATTTTATAGTCAGTAGTTGAAATAAAAAACGCCTCCATCTGGAGGCGTTTTTTTTGCATTGCTATTTAATGATGAGAAGGACTTCACTTGTTTCTTTAGATACTCTTGGCTATGCTGCCTGCATGCGCCTACTACTATTCATATTATTCATCAGCTTAAGTTTCAGCTCCTCGGCAGGCAAGGTTTATAAAAAAGTAAATCCCGATGGCAGTGTGGAGTATTCTGACGTGCCGCAGGATGCCACATCAGAACCGATTAAGTTGAAGCCGATCCAGAGCATTACTCTGCCACCGTTACCCAAAACAACGGCCAGTCCCTCTTCGGCACCAACGGTAAAGCCGTTTAAATATGAAAATATCAACATTACTTCACCTAAAGATGATGAAGGTATTCGTAGTAATAATGGTGATTTTACTGCCAGCGGCAGTTTGACTCCCGGCTTGCAAAGTGATCAGGAACATCATATTCAGTGGTTGCTGGATGGTAAGCCTGTGCCCGGAGCCAGCAGTTTAACCCTGAGTTTGAAAAATCTGGATCGGGGCACGCATCAGCTTCAGCTTCGTGTGGTGAATTTTAGCGGTAAGGCTGAAATTGAAACTTCCACTATCTCTTTTCATATTCTCCGTGTTGCAGGCGGTGGGGTCGCGGCTCCTTTCTAAACGGAGCCTCTTTTGCACCATGATGGTGCGCAAAAATTCAAAATGCGCTATCATTAGTCATTAAGCTGATATTTTTGATCAGCCTGAGCGCTGAATGAGTATCCGTGGTATCTGATAGTTTCCTCTAAGTAACTGTTTCCCTTTGAAAGTGTGACTCGAAATGGCTTGAGTTCTATTTTCGTGCATGTTGCATACTGCTGGTTTAGTTCTTGCTTATACACAACCTATGGACCAGGTAATGGCCTTAAAATCACAAATACAACAACGCGTGCTGGAAGGACTAAGTGTTGCAACATTACTGTTTGATGCGCGTTTTAGCCTGGTTTATATCAATCCAGCGGGAGAATTACTGTTAGGGATCAGCGCGCGTCACCTGTTAGGCCAGGTATTTTCAGATTTGCTGCAGTTTGAATTGCCTATCATGCCGGCGCTGGAGGAGGCGTTGCATAGTCGGCACCCGTTTACCCGGCATGAGTTGATCTTAAGCCCGGGGCATGGGGAGGAGAAGATCGTGGATCTTACTGTTATTCCATTGATTGAAGCCGATGATGAACCGGAATTATTGCTGGAGTTAACTCCGATTAACAACCTTTTGCGTATTGCCAGAGAAGAAAACCGGCAGACACAACAGACGGCCACGCGTGAAATGCTGCGGGGACTGGCACATGAAATTAAAAACCCGTTGGGAGGATTGCGTGGAGCCGCCCAATTACTGGAAAAACAATTAGCCACAGAAGAACTAAAAGAATATACCGGCGTTATTATTTGTGAAGCCGATCGCTTAAAGAATTTGCTTAATCGCATGCTTGGACCAAATACTCTGCCAGTGAAGGCGGCACTTAATATCCACGAAGTACTGGAGCGAGTACGTAATCTGGTTGGGGTTGAAGTTAGCGAAGCGATCATACTGGCGCGAGATTATGATCCGAGCATTCCAGATATAGATGCCGACATGGATCAGTTAGTGCAGGCCTTATTGAATATAGTGCGCAATGCCTGTCAGGCATTGGGCGAAGAGGGTCAGGTTATTTTGCGTACCCGTGTGGAGCGTAAATTTACTATTGGACAGAATCGGCACAACCTGGTGGCGCGGATCGAGATTATTGATAACGGCCCCGGTATAAGCGACGAAATGAGAGAAAAAATATTTTTCCCCCTGGTCACAAGCCGGGCAAATGGGAGTGGTCTCGGATTGTCTATCGCGCAGACATTGATTGAGCAGCATGATGGTGTAATTGAATGTCAGAGTGAACCGGGGCAAACAATTTTTTCTATTTTATTACCAATTGAAAGTAGTGAGTAAAACATGAGTAAGGAAACTATCTGGGTCGTAGATGATGATCGTTCGATACGTTGGGTGCTTGAAAAGGCGCTGAAGCAAGCGGATATGGCGGTTAAAACTTATGAAAATGCCAGTAGTGTTTTAAAAGATCTGGAGCACGAAGAGCCGGGTGCCATAATCAGCGATATCCGCATGCCCGGCATGGACGGGCTGGAACTGCTCGATCAAATTCACAGTAAATATCCGGATCTGCCGGTTATTATTATTACCGCACATTCAGATTTGGATAGCGCGGTTTCCGCTTATCAGGGCGGAGCTTTTGAATATTTGCCCAAACCGTTTGATGTTGATGATGCCGTTGAGCTGACTCAGCGTGCGGTAATGCATCACCGCGAAGTTTCAGAGAGCAGTATTGATAGTGATAAGGATGAAACCGGGATCATAGGCGAAGCACCTTCCATGCAGGAAGTATTTCGAGCCATTGGCCGGCTTTCGCGTTCAAATATTACCGTTCTCATTAATGGCGAATCCGGTACTGGCAAGGAGCTGGTGGCCAAGGCCCTGCATCAACATAGTCCGCGTGCTGGGAAACCTTTTATTGCCTTGAACATGGCGGCGATTCCTCGTGATTTGCTGGAGTCAGAATTATTCGGCCATGAAAAAGGAGCCTTTACCGGGGCGCAAAGTGGTCGTCAGGGGCGCTTCGAACAGGCTAATGACGGGACCTTATTTTTAGATGAAATTGGTGATATGCCAGCAGAGTTGCAAACACGTTTATTGCGGGTGCTAGCTGATGGTGAATTTTATCGCGTGGGTGGCCATCGTCCGGTAAAAGTGGATGTACGAATTATTGCCGCCACGCATCAGAATCTGGAACAGCGGGTCAAAGAAGGCAGTTTCCGTGAAGATTTATTTCACCGTCTGAATGTGATTCGAATTCATATCCCGGCCTTACGTGAACGCGGAGCAGATATTCCATTGCTGGCGCGACATTTTTTAGCGCAGGCGGGAGAAGAATTAAATTCGGAAGTTAAAACTCTGGATGAAGAAGTAAAAGCGTATCTCAGCCGACTGGACTGGCCGGGTAATGTACGGCAACTGGAAAACACCTGTCGCTGGTTAACCGTAATGTCACCGGGGCAAATGGTACACATGGACGATCTACCCCCGGAATTACTGGATGAAAATCAGGTCGCAAGAAAAGATGTTAACTGGACAGAATCCCTGCGTGGCTTTGTAGAACAGCAATTTGCGCAAGGTGCGACTGGCATACTTGAAGCGACCACGCCGCAGTATGAAAAAGTCATGATTGAAGCGGCTTTAAAAAAATCCGGTGGTCGCCGACAGGATGCTGCCAGGTTGTTGGGTTGGGGACGCAATACCCTGACCCGTAAGATCAATGAACTGGGGATGGAAGAGATATAAATTCACTCAGAGAATAATTTAAATCACTCCAGCTTTTGTACTTCTGCAGACTCATATTAATCGTTGCATAAGTATTCGCATATATTTTGTCCCCTCATTCCAATTCTTTCCCTCGGTCGGTTTCTTATACACAAGTCCTGAGTGAGGGGATGTTGTGGGTAAATGTAGGGTGGGCAATCGACGGAAGTGTCTGTGGTGCATAGAGTTTATGCC
>CAZNRP010000072.1:0-13854 GCA_964575555.1 uncultured Thiohalophilus sp.
AAAATATTGGGATGAGGGGATAAAATATATGCGAATACTTATGCAACGATTAATATAACTCGGTTTTTCCTGGCTACAAGCTACTAGCCACTCGCTACTCTTCTTCACTTATCCGGGATATATATCGCTGTCCGTTCCATGTCTTCGACCTGTTCACTGTCAAAAAGAAAGCTGTGTTTACCAATTTGAACGGTGTCACCATGTTTAAGTAACACGCGCTTTGTTTTTTCATCATTGACGCGAGTACCGTTGGTGCTGCCTAAATCTTCTATATAATATTCCTTAATAGATTCCAGATAGGCACTGGACTCTATGCTGATGCGGGCGTGTTGACCACTGATGGCAGGATCATCCAGCTGTATATCATTACCTGTCAAGCGACCAATGAACATGTGCTCACCTTCAAGCTTATAACTGCTCAGAGTCACACCTTCATATTTTAATAGCAATTTTGCCACGGCAATCGATCTCCCTGTTTTGAAATGTTCCAGCTAATGCCGCTCAAGAATGTTCGTTAGTAAAGCACATGGTATCACCGGCAACTTCCAGAATATCACCTTCGTTCAGCGGCACACTGGTGGCTGACATGGTTTCACCATTGATGCGGGGACTTGAAGCATGCTCGCCGCTGCCACCCATGGGCATCATGTAATAAGATTCACCCCGACGGGCAATCACCGCAACCTGCCCACCGGGTTTACCCAGGGTCGTATAGGAGCGGACCAATTCAATCGTTTTGCCTTTATTAGGGCCTTCCGTCACTCTAACAACGTAGCTGCGTGGCTTATCCATATCCGGTGCAGGCATGACCTGGCTGGGAGACAAGACCACGGTGCTATCAAAACTATTCGCTTTTTCATCTACAAATTTAAGTTCGTGGCGGCCAATACGCACAATATCACCATGTTCCAGCTGGCGTTTGCTAACTTTCTTACCATTTAATAAAACACCATTGGTGCTATTTAAATCTTCGATATAGACATGCTGTATCATCAAAAAAGCGGCGTGTTCACCGCTAGCAGTAGGATCATCCAGCTGAATATCGTTCTGTGGCTTACGACCCACCGTGGTACGTTCCTTATCTAACAGAAATTCACGTATTATGATGCCTTCGTGCATTAGTATTATTTTTGCCATAGCTTAATAGCTCTCCTGACTATTTACTCATCAATACCCTGCTGATCTGAAAATGCAGTCATCCTGGTCACTAACACGATAGAGATATTATCCTTACCGCCTTTTTCATTCGCGCTTGAGACCAATGATGTTGCAATGGATTCCAGTATGCTGGCAGAGTAACCATCATCATGATTGTGTAGCTCAAATATAACGGTAATTTCTTCATCACTCACCAGATCAGTCAAACCGTCAGAACACAGTAAATATAGATCATTTATCTGGCAGTCGCTTTCTGACACATCGACTTCAACCGTGTCGGCAATGCCCAGTGCCCGGGTAATGAGATTGCGGCTGGCAGAGGTCAACGCTTCCTCCTCGCTGATATAACCATTATCCACCATCTCCTGCACCAGCGAATGATCGGTGGTCACCTGTGACAAAGCTTCATCCCGGTAGCGGTAAATACGCGAATCCCCGACATGGGCAAAAATCACGGCATCATCATAAAATAATGAAGCCACAATGGTGGTGCCCATACCCGCACATTCCTGCCGCTCCAGTGCGACCTGCACGATCTCATTATTAGCATGCTGAATACCTTCCTCTATTGCGGCTCGGCGATCCAGTGCCTTATCGATATCAGGAATTAAAACACCACGTAAAGAGTCAATAATACAGTTAGCCGCCAGTTCACTGGCCACCTCACCGGCATTATGCCCCCCCATACCATCAGCTAACAATACCAGCCCCAGTTTTTCATCCCAGGCGATCTTGTCTTCATTATGCCCACGCACCAAACCGACATCTGATAGCCCGTGAATGATTAGTTTTGCATTATTACTTATCACTACTCGTTTCCACCGTTGCTTTTTTCTTGTTTTTTGTTTTCATTCTGTCCCGACAACGTATCAAGGCCTGGGCAAATTGCGAGCCGGTCTGGAAGCGCCGTTCAACATCCTTATGCAAGGCCTTGTTAATGATCTGGCTAACACAGGAGGGCAAATCAGGTTTGAACATCCGTATATCAGGATGTTTCTCATTGGCAATTTTATACATCAGACTGGCCAGCGAATCGGCCACGAAGGGCAACTCCCCGGCAAGCAACTGATAGAAGGTCACGCCCATAGAAAATAAATCAGAGCGCCCATCCACTTTTTGTCCCGCCAACTGCTCCGGAGACATATAGGAAGGACTGCCCAAAATAGTTCCCGTGCGGGTTTTGCTGGCATCGGTCAGACAGGCAACACCAAAATCGGTGACCGTAATTTGTTTCTCTTCCTGATGATAAATCAGATTTGCCGGTTTGATATCACGATGCACTACGCGCTGTTCGTGCGCGTATTCAAGCGCACCTGCCACATCAATGAGGATATTGAAAATCTCTTCATCTGAAAGTAAGTTATCGGCCTTGCAGTGCTCCAGTAAGTTGACACCTTTCAGATAATCCATAGCGATATAGGATAATTCCTGATCTTCACCCACATCATAGATAGTAACGATATTCGGATGATTCAGACGGCCTGCGGTTTCCGCTTCACGGAAAAAGCGTTTTTTTACATCATCCAGTTTATCCGCATCAAATTCCTGCCCCAGACTCATGGTTTTAATTGCTACCGTGCGGCCAATTTTAGGATCATGTCCCAGAAACACCAGGCCCATCGCCCCGCGCCCTAGTTCACGATCAACTTTATAACGCCCAAGCATGGGTTTTTCCACCCCCTGGCTGCTGATCATCATGGTGGCATCGGCACTATTAGCCGCCATCGTTCCGCCGCTACCCAGCATCTGGTTGGATACCTGCTGATTTCGTTTGATGCGTTCTCTGACATCGTTATAGGCGGGTTCATGCGTATCAATGTAATCAAACACTGTCACCGCCTTGTTGAACTGACGTTTACGTTCATAATCCAGGCCGAGATTATATAATTTATTCAACAGCGATTTACCCAAAACACAGCTGCTATATTTTTCAAATGCGGCATCCAGTTGTCCCTGCTGGTGCAGAAACTGACCCAGCGACTGGTTGGCATCAGACAAGTCTTCATGGATTCGTTTTACCCGGCCTTCGATAGCATGTTTAATACCTAACAGGAAATGTCCCAGCAATAACGCAAACAGGGGAGCCATCAACGGCAACCAGGTTGAACGTGAAATCATGCTATAAAAATGTACGTTCAACAACAGCACGACCAACAATACGCTCATGATAATGCCTGTACCCAGACGGAAACGTGGCAGCAGCATCATCAAATAAAGACCAATAAGAGTAAACGCTGCGAATTGTAACCAGTTACCGCTACTCGGCACGTTAAATAATTCTTCATTAAGCATGCTGGAAACTGCATGTGCGGTCACCATCACCGGCGGCATCACTTCACCAATAGGGGTCATTAGCGGATTAATGTATTGCGTGGCAGTTAGGCCAATGAGAATGGTCTTGTCTTTGAGGCTACTGCGTTTAATTCGATTATTGAGCACATCAAGAATCGAATATGTCTGAAATGCCGGCTTATCCTCTTCACTTTTATAAAAACGCGGGTAGATGCGCAGGTGATCATCAGCAGCAACGGCATTGTTTGCTAATTCCAGTCGGTATCCCAGAGCAACTCGAATACTGCGCGTCGACTGCGACATATTTCGTGCGGTCATCATCAGGCTTAGCGACGGTAGATAGCTATCACCATAACGATAAACCAGCGGTAGGCTACGTGCCACGTTTTGCCCGTAACCGCCAAAATTGATCACCCCCGCACCTCCGGCATAGCGCGCCAGCGGCTCAATCGGGGGATACACTTTTCCTGCCACCGGTACCAGTTCAGGCCGCAGCCATCTCAACAAAGCCGAACGCTCCGGCATTACAACCTCATGCAAGGTGTATTTATCCAGATAATCCGGCAGCACTTTCTGTATATCGGGTATCGCATGCGTATCTTTTGAATAAGGAATGGCCAGCACCACCCGTCCGGCACGACTCAGGCTGTTCGCCAGGGTGCGATCCGTATCCATGCTGCGTTCAAGATGGCGCAGTTTACGCTTGAAGGAATTTTTGAGTTTGCTCGAAGGCTTGCTGGCCAGTTCATTAATTTTTTGCAGCTCTTCCAGACCCTGATAGGTCTGTATGGTATCCAGCGGCAAAGCCAGACCAATCACCGAGGGACGTGCCGAAGATAAGAGATCAATCGCCCTGGCCAGCACGTCGCGCGGCCAGGGCCAGGCTCCACGCTCTTCCAGTGCGGCATCATCAATTGCCACCACCACCACATCCTGATTTGCCGGCTTGCTGGAAGAGAACTGCACTCCCAGATCGTAGCCCAGCGCTTCCAACGGCTGCAGCAGACCGCTATTGGCAAAAATCAGGATCAGCACGGTAACGGCCAGCCCGAGGAACCAGTCTGTCTTAAGTGTTGGAACTTTAATCACCTTAAATCCAATCGCTCCTGTGATTGCTTGGCGGCTTGAAGCATAACTCTTTTTATTATTCGGCAGCTAAAAGAATGACATGAGGAATGACTTTAATCAAAAGTAAAAAGCCCCCGTGGCCGGAGGCTTTTTATTCTGCTTACTATTTATCCACAACCGGCTTTTTTCGCACCTTAATGTGCAACTCACGCAATTGAGCATCATTCACCGGCGCAGGAGCCTGGGTCAACAAACAAGCGGCGGTCTGGGTTTTCGGGAAAGCCATAACATCACGAATGGACGGCGCACCGGCCATCAGCATTACCAACCTGTCTAACCCGAAAGCAATCCCGCCGTGAGGGGGACAACCGTATTTCAGTGCATCCAGCAGGAAACCGAACTTGTCCTGCGCTTCTTCATCACTGATGCCCAGCAACTTAAAGACACTGGCCTGTATATCAGCATTATGAATACGGATAGAGCCGCCACCCAGCTCAGTGCCATTAAGCACCAGATCGTAGGCATGAGAAAGCATGGTTTCAGCATTCGCTTCCAGCTCAGCGACATTCTCACACTGGGGTGCGGTAAAGGGATGATGCAGCGCACTCCAGCTACCCGCCTCACCGCTCGCACTTTCAAACATGGGGAAATCGATCACCCACAGCGGCCGCCAGCCATGTTCCAGTAAGCCACGATCATGACCTAGTTTCACCCGTAAATTGCCCAGTGCTTCATTGACGATGGCAGCCTTGTCTGCACCGAAGAAGACCAAATCGCCATCTTCTGCTTCGGTACGTTTCATAATCGCATCGACCACATCGTCCGGCAAAAATTTCAGAATCGGTGACTGCAAACCGTCGCGACCTTTGGCCAACTCGTTAACCTTGATATAGGCCAGTCCACGGGCACCATAGATGCCAACAAATTTAGTGTACTCGTCGATATCCTTGCGTGAGAGTTCACAACCCTTAGGCAGACGCAGTGCCGCCACCCGACCCTGGGGATCATTGGCCGGGCCGCTGAAGACTTTGAACTCCACCCCGGCCATAAGATCACCCACATCCACCAGTTCCATCGCAATACGCAGATCCGGCTTATCGGAGCCAAAACGATGCATGGCTTCGGCATAACTCATGCGCGGGAAAGGATTGTGCAACGGCACTTCGATAACTTCGGCGAACAGATGACGGATCATTTCTTCCATCATGCTCATGATGGCTTCCTCATCAAGGAAGGAGGTTTCGATATCCAGCTGGGTAAATTCAGGTTGGCGATCGGCACGTAAATCTTCATCACGGAAGCAACGCACCACCTGATAGTAGCGATCCATGCCTGAGACCATCAGTAACTGTTTAAATAACTGCGGTGACTGGGGCAGAGCAAAAAACGCGCCTTCGTGAGTACGGCTAGGCACCAAATAGTCACGCGCGCCTTCCGGAGTGGCTCGGGTCAGCATCGGGGTTTCAATATCCATGAATCCGCGGCTATCGAGGAAGTTACGCAGGTTGATGGCCACTTTTGAACGCAATTGCAGGTGCTGCAACATCTGCGGGCGACGCAGATCGATATAGCGGTAACGCAGGCGATGCTCTTCCGACACATCCTCATCATCAATCTGGAAGGGAGGTGTTTCTGAACGGTTAAGAATTTCCAGCTGCTTACCCAGCACTTCTACCTGACCAGTCGGCATATTCGGATTTTCGGTACCTTTTGGCCGCAGCCGCACCTTGCCGGTGACTTTCAGTACAAACTCGTTGCGTACACTCTCAGCCGTGCTGAAAACATCAGGAATATCTGGATCATAAACCACCTGCAGCAGACCTTCCCGATCCCGCAGATCGATGAAAATCACCCCACCGTGATCACGCCGACGATGAGCCCAACCACAAACGGTGACCTCCTGTTCGACATGGCTTTCGTTGACTCCGCCGCAATAATGGCTACGCATGTATATTTCTCACTCAATATAAAAGCGAGAATGTTACGGGCTGGCACGCCCTTGTGCAACTGGGAATAAGGGGAAAGCGGTTATTTAAGGCTGACAAACAGTCAGATTAGGCATAAACATGCAAGCAAGAAGCTGAATACCATAATGTAGGGTGGGCGGGGATAGTTTGAGAATGCTTTTTAACCACAGAGGACACAGAGGAAAAGATTGATGTTTTATTATTTAATCACACTAAGGCGCAACACCCACAGAGTATTTTAATAAACCACCCCGCCGCAAGCGCGGGGGTATTAGACTAAAAAAAACCTCTGTGTCCCCCGTGTCCTCTGTGGTTAATTTCTTTGACCTTTAGTATAGCAAGCCAGGACATCAGTCGCTGCTAGCGGCAGCTTTGCTCTTTTTCTCAGGAGCGGCCTTGTCACCGGCAATATTTTTCTTTTTTCCAGTTTTAAAATCGGTCTCATACCAGCCACTGCCTTTGAGCCGGAACGCCGGTGCTGACACCAGCTTTTTCAATTCAGGTTTATTGCATTTAGGACAATCCACCCAGGGATCATCACTCATTTTCTGTATCGCTTCGAGAATATGGCCACAGGCCTGACATTCGTATTCGTAAATCGGCATATTTAAATCTTTCCCAATCTGTAATTGCTCTCAGCTTCAATGGGGATAACGCCCCTGAAAATCAAGCCTGCGCGTAGGTGGGGCATTATAAGCGTTTTCCCCCGCATCTGCCAAAACAGATCGGGTGATTGCCTTATTTCCCAGCATAAGTCAGGATATCTACCTGATTGTGTTGTAATTTTATGAATAAATATTAAGCAGGATAAGCCATGTCGGCCAGAACACCGAGTGATGCACAAAAATCTACCTTAAAGTTACGTCGGGTCGCCATCGACACCTACCACGAAAATGTTGCCTTTCTGAATCGCAACTGCGAGCTTTACCGCGCTGAAGGCTTTCAGGCTCTCAGCAAAATTGAAGTCAGCACCAATGGCAGCCGTATTTATGCCGTGCTCAATGTCGCCGATGATGATGCCATTGTCTGCCCCGATGAACTGGGATTGTCTGAGCAGGCCTTTGCCCAACTTGGCCAGCCGGAGGGTCAACGCATCAGTGTGGCACACACCGAACCGCCTCAGTCCATGGATGCGGTACGCCGCAAGATCAACGGTGATCGCCTACAAATCGATGAGTTTCGCAGCATTACCCGGGACATTGTCGACAACCGTTATTCACGCCCCGAAATGGCCGCCTTTCTGGTGGCCTCGGTACAAAATGGGCTAGACCGTGGTGAAATTCTCGCCCTGACCCGAGCCATGACTGAAAGTGGCGAGTGCCTGCACTGGGATGCGCCACTGGTGGTGGACAAACATTGCATCGGCGGCATTCCCGGCAATCGCACCACCATGATCGTGACTCCCATCGTTGCTGCCCACGGCCTGCTGATTCCGAAAACCTCCAGCCGCGCCATCACCTCTCCCGCCGGAACCGCTGACACGATGAGTGTGCTCGCCCACGTCAATCTGGAACCGGAAAAAATGCACGAGGTGGTACAGCAGACCGGTGCCTGTCTGAGCTGGGGGGGCAATGCCCGTCTGGCCCCGGCTGACGATATTCTGATTTCGGTGGAACGCCCGCTGGGTATCGACTCGGAAGGTCAGATGATAGCCTCAATTCTGTCAAAAAAACTGGCCGCCGGTGCGACACATCTACTCATCGACATTCCTGTTGGCCCCACCGCCAAAGTCCGGCAGATGCATCAAGCTCTGCACCTGCGTAAATTATTCGAGTTTGTCGGCGACCGCCTCGGCCTGCATCTGGAAGTCATCATCAGCAATGGCAACCAGCCCATTGGTCGCGGTATCGGCCCGACACTGGAGGCCCGTGATGTCATGCAGGTATTACAAAACAACCCCCATGCCCCCGCGGATCTACGCGAAAAAGCCCTGTTGCTGGCAGGACGCATTATCGAGTTTGATCCCAGGGTCAGGGGCGGTCAGGGATTGCAACTTGCCCGCACAATTCTCGACAGTGGCCGGGCCTTTGAAAAAATGGAAGCAATTATTGAGGCTCAGGGAAGCGTCAAAGCCATCCCTCTTGAGGCACAGTTTAGCATCGACATTTGTGCCGAAAAGAGCGGTATGGTCACTGCCATTGATAACTATCAGCTAACTCGCATCGCCCGCCTCGCCGGTGCGCCGATGGATCTCACTGCCGGTGTCGACCTGTATAAAAAACTCGGTGATGAAGTAAAACAGGGTGAAGCCCTGTATCGTATACAGGCTGAATTTCCCGCCGATTTTAATTTTGCCCGCCATCGAGCTGAAAAAAATAATGCCTATTGCATCGGCAAAGCTGAAGAAATAGCTGAACAGAACATGGAATTTTAAGATGAGAACATTAGTACTAAGTTTTCCCGAATCCCGCCCGCAGGCACAACAACTGGCCGAGGCTCTGGGAGTAGACTGTGAGGAAGTGCTGATACATCATTTCCCCGATGGGGAAAGCAAACTGACCCTGCCACAAAAGCTACCGGAACGGGTTATTTTCCACCGCAGTCTAGATCATCCCAACGACAAATTGGTGGAGCTATTACTGGCAGCAGAATGCGCATGCGAACAAGGCGTGCAACATCTGACCCTGGTTGCCCCTTACTTGTGCTACATGCGTCAGGACATCGCCTTTCATCCCGGTGAAGCAGTCAGTCAGACCATCATCGGCCGCTTTCTGGCCCAGCAATTTGAACAGGTCATCACCGTCGATACCCACCTACATCGAATTCAGCAACTGGAACAGGCCATCCCTATTCAGCATGCCTACAATCTCACCGCAACCACCGCCATGGGAATGTTTCTCAAACAACAACACCTGCAACCTTCACCGCTATTACTTGGGCCGGATCAGGAGTCAGAGCAGTGGGTCGCCTCAATCGCTGAGATCACACAATTCGACTATCTGGTGGCCGACAAAACTCGCCTCGGTGATTGCGATGTCAGCATCAACCTGCCCGCTGCCGATTATAAAAACCGTGACGTCATCATTGTTGACGATGTCATCAGCAGTGGCTATACCGTCGCGGTCGCCGCACAACAGGCACAGAAAAAAGGCGCACGCGCCGTCCATTGCCTGATCACCCACGCGCTATTTGCCGAGGACGCGGTAGAGAATCTCAAAACCGCCGGAGTCCAGCATATCTGGAGCAGTGACAGCATCACCCACAGCAGCAACGTGATTTCACTCGCACCGCTATTGGCTGGGGTGCTGAAAGACGAATAAAAACCCAACCCAAAGACACGAAGATAAAAGGGGAAAACAGCATTGTAGGTTTGGGCTGAGCAACAATGAAACCCAACAATCCATGAACATCTGTGGCTTCATTTCATTCAGCCCAGCCTACAAAAACTTTGCGGCCTCTGCGCCTTTGCGTTAAAAATCTTTATTTAATTTAAGGAACAAAAATGGAAAAACCGCGCAGCATTCTAATCACCGGCTGCTCCAGTGGCATTGGCCTCTGTGTGGCCCGTGGTCTACATGCACGCGGCTACCGGGTTTTTGCCAGCGCACGTAAAGTTGAAGATGTGGCAAAGCTAAAAAAAGAAGGTCTGGAAAGTCTGCAGCTGGATCTGGATGACAGTGATTCTATCCGAACTGCTGTCGATGAAGTCCTTAAACGCACCGATGGCAAACTCGATGCGCTATTTAATAATGGTGCCTACGGTCAACCCGGTGCAGTGGAAGATCTCAGCCGCGCTACACTGCGCGCGCAGTTTGAAACTAATCTATTCGGCCTGCATGAATTAAGCTGTCTAATTTTGCCGGTAATGCGCAAACAGGGACATGGCCGCATTATTCAAAACAGCTCGGTGCTCGGGCTGGTGGCATTGAAATTTCGCGGGGCCTATAACGCTAGCAAATATGCCCTTGAAGGTCTGAGCGATACCCTGCGACAGGAGCTGCAAGGCAGCAATATTCATATATCCCTGATTGAACCGGGGCCAATCGAGAGTCGCTTTCGCGCCAACGGCGTGGCCTGCTTTAAAAATAACATCGACATCGAACACAGCCCATTTCGCGAACAATATCAAAAAACACTGGCTCGCCTGAGTGCAAAAGGTCCGGTGGCACCCTTTACCCTGCCACCGGAGGCGGTGCTGAAAAAAGTTATTCACGCACTGGAAAGTCCACGCCCGCGACCACGTTACTATGTAACCTTTCCCACTTACCTGTTTGGTACGCTACGCAGACTGCTCTCCACTCGCGCTCTGGATCGGCTGTTATCTGAAATTTAGTTAAAATAAACTAGCCTGCTGTGATCGGTGTTTTTTTGTACGACTGAAGACCTGGCTTCAGCCACTTCGAGGAAGCCTTGCCTACATCACAATATATAAAGGCCGGTGTACCCACCCTGACCTTACAGAACTATTTATTTGTAGCGGCAGGGATATAATTGCCATTTTTATGGTCATATTGACACATTCTAAATCAGACCAGTGCTAAACTGGAGTTTAGCGCTTTCATTACATGCGACGGATACGCACAAAATCTATAAGGTTCCTGAGTTTTATGCCCGATTTTCTAAAAGGCCGTTTCGGTCTGGTCTATCTTTTTTTCCTGCTCGTTATTACCATCGCCGCGACTACCCGTACTGTACTTGCGGTTAAATCATGGGGCTTAATAAACAGCGACATCGGCAGTTTCGCGCTTGCTTTTATCACCGGCCTGCTGATGGATGTGATTACCGCAGGTTATCTGGCCATTCCGCTGGTGTTCTATGCTTTACTCGTACCCAGCAAAATTTACCACCACCGCCTGCATACATTACTGATCTACCCATTTTTTCTGGTTGTCATTTATAGCCTGATTTTTTCCGGTGTTTCCGAATGGTTTTTCTGGGACGAATTCAGCTCACGCTTCAATTTTATCGCGGTGGATTATCTGGTTTACACCTCGGAGTTAATTGGCAATATTCGTGAATCCTACCCGATGAACACCATTCTCGGTATTATTCTGGTCGCCAGCATTCTGCTGAAATTACTGCTGTTCCCAGCGGTGCGCCAGACTCATATCATCCACACCCCTTTCCGCACCCGCATACGTCACGCCGCACAGATTCTATTGATTCCCCTACTGGCCTTTATTTTTGTTGATGCTTCCATGTCGCATATTTCCAGCAACCGCTATATCAACGAGCTGGCGGGTAACGGTATTTATAATTTCTTCTCCGCCTTTCGTAACAACGAGCTGGATTATGACAGCTACTACAAAACCCGAGATGAAACTGAAATCTGGCCACAGTTGAAACAATTATTGGCACAGGACAATGCCACTTATCTTTCTGATAAGCCGGACAACATCAGTCGGCAGATTAAAGCTGAGCAACAGGAAAAACAGTTGAATGTTGTCTGGATCACGGTTGAAAGTTTAAGTGCCTCCTATCTCGGCTTCTTTGGAAACGACGAAGGCTTAAGCCCGGAACTGGATAAGCTCTCCCGCGAAAGTCTTAACTTTACGCGTTTATACGCCACTGGTACCCGAACCGTGCGCGGCCTCGAAGCTCTGTCTTTATCCGTACCGCCAACACCCGGTCGTTCCATCGTCAAGCGTCCAAATAATGAAAACATGTTTTCCATCGGCCAGATATTCCGCGCCCGAGGCTATGACACCCGATTTACCTATGGCGGCTATGGTTACTTCGACAACATGAATTATTTTTTCAAAAATAACGGCTTCGACATTCTTGATCGCACCGATATGGAAGACGAGGAAATCAAGTTCGCCAATATCTGGGGGGTTTCTGACGAGGATCTCTTTGATCGAGCCTTAAAAGATATGGATCACTCTTTCGCCACTGGCAAAAAGTTTTTCAACTTTATTATGACCACTTCCAATCACCGGCCCTTCACTTATCCGGAAGGCCGCATCGACATCCCGTCACATGAAAGTCGTGAAGGCGGGGTTAAATACACCGATTACGCGATCGGTCGCTTTATTAGACAGGCCCAGGAAAAACCCTGGTTCAAGGATTCCATATTTATTATTGTCGCCGATCACTGTGCCAGTAGCGCCGGGGAAGCCGAACTGCAATTCGACAAATACCTGATTCCCTTTTTAATTTATTCGCCCGCGCACGTTCAAGCAAAAACCATCACCACCCTGGCCAGTCAGATCGACGTTGCCCCGACCCTATTGGGACTGTTGAATTTTAATTATGAAAGTAAATTTTATGGCCGTGACATTTTTCACACCCGCCCGGATCAGGAACGTGCTTTCATCGGCAATTATCAGAAGCTGGGCTATATGAAAAATGATCGGCTGACGATTCTTTCACCAAGAGAAAAAGTCAGTGCCTATCAGATCGATTTTGAAAACAATACCACCACGCCCGTGGACATTAATGAGCACGAACTGAACGAAGCCATTACCTATTATCAAAGCGCGGACATTGCTTTTAAAAATAACTTGAACCGCTGGGGTGAATCAGGTCATCATGCACAATAACGTCAGGAAAGCTCCGGTTAATCAGTGTTTCCTGTGCCGACGTGAAACTAACTCGATGACACGGATATCCGACACTCATGCGCTTTTGGCTAAACCATGCAGCCCTGCCGGCGGCATTGCTTTTTATACTCACCCTTCTACTTGAATTCAGTCAATTTGATCTGCAACTTGCAAACCTGTTTTTCGACTTTGATAAACACCTCTGGCCCGCCGGTGAAAGCTGGTGGGCAAATCAATTACTGCATAAATCCGGACGGGATTTAATTGCCCTGATCGCTATTTTTTCCCTGCTGGGTTTTATCCTTTCCTGGGTTTCAAACTATCTGCGTCTCTATCGCCGCGCCTTCGGTTTTGCCCTGCTCAGTATCATCCTGACCACCGGCCTGGTGTTTCTGGGTAAAAAATACAGCAATGTGGATTGTCCCTGGGATCTGGCAATGTATAACGGTAACCGGCCTTACACCCATATTTTCAGCGCCAAGCCTGATGACATTGACAAGGGACGCTGCTTTCCTGGTGGCCATTCTTCCGGTGCCTTTTCGCTGTTCTTTTTATATTTTTTATTTCTCAATAAAAACCAGCGCTGGGCAATGGCCGGATTCGGCTTCGCTGTTTTACTGGGCAGTCTCTACAGTTATGGTCAGTGGGTGCGGGGGGCGCATTTTATATCACATGACTTATGGTCGGCCTTCGTGGCCTGGTTTGTGGCTTTGGGGCTGTACCGGGGAGTGTTTAAAGGACGGCTGTGGACTGATTAGATTTGTTGGGCTTCATTTCATTCAGCACCAACCTACACAAATACGATCACCCGTAGGTTGGGCTAAGTAAAACAAAGCCCAACAATTATAGAAAACACTAACTTCGTATCCCCACACCCTTGTTAAGCA
>CAZNRP010000073.1:0-12771 GCA_964575555.1 uncultured Thiohalophilus sp.
GGCTCTCCTGAGCATAGCCGAAGGGCTTCCTTCGACAGGCTTCCTTCGACAGGCTCAGGACGAACGGTGTGTTTATTTGAACAGTTTGTCTTTGTATATCCGTTCGCCCTGAGCGAAGTCGAAGGGTTTGTGCCATTTGACAAGGCTTTCCTGAGCATGGCCGAAGGGCTTCCTTCGCCAAGCTTCCTTCGACAGGCTCAGGATGAACGGTAATTAATAAATCGTACGGGTATTCGGAGCAGCTATTTGGCTATTGTTTTAACACATTAATTTCCGCTTCCGCATTATCAAAGCCCAGTTTATAGCCCAAAGAGACATGATGGTAACGGGCACTGGTATAGTCATCATGGATGGCGAAACCAAAGTTATACACGGTCGCCGTATCCAGCTTTAGATCACCGGGTTTGTCTGATTTTAGTTTGCGTACCATTTCTACCGTCCAGGTGCCTTTATTCAATGATGCGGTAAATTCTACGGCCATGCCATCATTAACGGTTCGATCTTCAAGAATGTGACCGTTTTCAGAAATTTTTTCACCGGCTTTATAACGGTGAAGTTCCATATAATGACCGGCTTCGAATTCGGCTTTTAGCTCAGCTTCATCTTTCACCTTGTTCCAGCCACCCAGAGCCTTGCCACCCCGTCCCCTAAATTCAAGTTTGGTGCGGCTCTCGGTGATGTACTTGGTGATGCCGTTCGATGAATTCATCGAAGCCAGAGGGCTACCGGCAATAGCCTCTTTTTCCGGTGCAAAGGGCATGCTGCGAAGATCGGCATGACAGGTTCCCCAGCATCCGGCGCGATCGGCGTATTTCACATCATCGGTGGCCAGCATGATCGCCAGTTTTACTTTATTGGCCGGGTCCATTTTACCGCCATCAATAAAGGGTGCGGGAGTATGTTCAGAATCTGCCCATTGAAAACGCAGGTACAGGTTTTCACTGTCATAGGTGCTTTGCACCTGTACTGGGAAGCTGCCACGTTTGCCAGGAATCAGGGTGGGTTCCATGCCGTGATTTTTATCCTTGCCCACTTTCATTTCTTTTTCACCACTGACAATCTTCTTACCAATATCAGCAAGTTCTTCTTCATGACAATCAAAGCAGCGATCACCGGATTTAACGGCGCGCTTGCCACCGTGTTGCCGACCCATGACCCATTCGATGGAAGACTGACCGGGATAAAATACGGTGACTTCACGCAGGGCCGCCTTACTCCAGTCAACGCGGCTGTTTGAGTTAACTACCGGGGCGGCTTTTTTCACTACGCTTGTGTCAGCAACAGGTGTTGGAGCGGGAGCTTGAATAGAAACCACTTTTGCGGCGGGTTTCTTATTACCGTTTTCTTCAAACGCTAGCCATTGCGGGGGAAGGGGACGAATGAATTCAGGCATCGGTGCTTCCATGGCTTCCAGTTCTTCTTCAGGTAACTGATCATGAACCTTGTTGTGGGCAATACCTTTATGACAATCTATGCAGGTGTTACCGGCTTTCATAGCATTTAAATGTTGTTTGCGTGCCCGACTTTTTTGATTAGCTGGATTCATGGTACTGAAGTCATGGCAGTTTCGGCATTCTCGTGAATCGGTTGATTTCATGGTGCGCCACACATTTCTAGCCAATGATAAACGTTTGTCGTTGAATTTTTCCGGGGTATCTATTGTACCCAGTAGTTTATGAAAGACTTCATTGCTAGCTTGAATTTTTCGTACCACTTTATGTACCCAGGGACGAGGTACATGGCAGTCAGAGCAGGTGGCACGAACGCCGGCCCGATTGCTATAGTGAATGGTTTTCTTGTATTCCTGATAAACATTTTCTTCCATTTCGTGACAGGAGATACAAAATTCAAGCGTATTGGTGGCTTCCATGGCGGTATTAAATCCCCCCCAGAAAATAACGCCGATTACCATAAAAAATACAGCGGCACTGATTGTTGTTCCAAACAAAATTTTTCGAGAAGGTAGTTCACGGAAGAGACGGGACATTAGGATCTCCGGGCTTGATGAAAATTATTTAGAAAATAATTGTTTTCTAAATAATTCTGCAGGGTTGATTTTTTATGAGTTATAAACCGCAAGTGAACAATGAAAAACAGGGTGAGCCATGCATGCTCACCCTGTTTGTACTGTTTAAGTTACGTGGTTTACCCGATTGTAAACATTGAACTTACCAGTTGGTGCATAAAGTCCTTTGATGCGGGTTTTTTCTTTCAGGGTGTTGGCATCAAAGATCACGATTTCACCATTGGGTTCCTTGGAGTCAGCACGATTCCAGATGGAAACCCAGACTTCAGAGCCATCAGCATTGAACTCGATGTGAACGGCTGCGTAACCTTTCTTCTTGGTCAGACGAATGGTTTTTACAATTTCACGCGACTTCTTGTCGATAACCTGAATGGATTGCTGAACTTCAGGTTCTGGCGTCTTGGTTTGATCCGCCCATACATATTTTGATTTTGGATGGGTACGCAGGAACACGCCGGGACCATCGGTTTCAACGGTGTAACATTCCTTCCAGGCATTTGCTTTATGGCCTTTAGGATCATTACCCCAAACCGTGATAAGACCGGTACCAAGATGGGTGGTGCCACTAACCGGGCCGCACTTTTCATCAATCCAGTTAGCACCTGGACCCGGATGAGGCAGTTTATCCACATCAATCATGGCTTCCAGTTTACGGGTTTTGGTGTCGATAATGACCATCTTGTTAGAGG
This sequence comes from uncultured Thiohalophilus sp., assembly GCA_964575555.1. Lineage (GTDB taxonomy): Bacteria > Pseudomonadota > Gammaproteobacteria > UBA6429 > Thiohalophilaceae > JAADGZ01. The sequence goes on from CAZNRP010000073.1 coordinate 2,716, forward strand.
CATTCGCGGCAATCTGGAAGTAACGACCACTGGGATCGTAGAAGCCATCATGCAGGAATTTGGCAGAATCAATTTTATCGATACGCAAATTATCGATATCTGAATAATCCACTTGCCACATTTGACCCAGCTCTTTCATTGAGACCATCCAGCTGGTTGCCATCGGCGTGTCATAGACCGCTGCAACACGGGACTCTTCAACATACTCACCATCAATATTGACACCACGGGATGAAACGACTTTTAAAGGTTCCATGGTTTTGGCATCGAGAATCACGAAGTGAGGCGGCCAGTAAGCACCACCAATGACGTATTTGCCGTCACCGGAGACTGCAACGTCACGGGCATCATAGGCGACCTGAACCGAGGCGACTTTCATTTTATCCGGTGTTTGCCAGAGATCGACCTTGGTCATAAGACCATCGCGACCCATGATATACCAGAAGCGTCCCGGATTTTTCGTATGCAGGATATTGTGGTGTTCTACTGTCTTCAGAACATGCACTGCGTAACCCGTATCAATATGAGCAAAAATTTCATGTTTGTCGCCATCGATGATGGCTATCTTGCCTACATCACGTTCGATCACCAGGAAGAAATTTTCCCAGTTACGGCTGTGCATGGGCTTAGTGGGATAGTCTTTGGGTTGAACGAAAACCTTATGGCGTTTTTTCATTAAGGCCAGTGACATTTCCGGCGGTTTAGGTGGCGTGATCTGAATATAGGTGGCGAGCATGCTGATTTCTTTCTTCGACATAATGTCGTCAAAGTTATTCATGCCGCCCTCAGTGCCCAGCGTTATAATCTTCTCCAGACGTTTCTGGCCTTTCTTCAAAGTGTTTTTGGGTTCGAGATTTTTACCAGTGGCTCCTTTTCTTAAAACACCGTGACAACCGGCGCAACGCTGAAAGTATAACGACTTTGCTGTTTCATAATCCGCTTCACTCATAGTGGGTTGTTTAGCACCTGCCGCCATGGCGGTTGGTGCAATTGCAAGCACCGATGCTGCAACTAAACCTGCTGAGATAAATTGCGATAAGGTTTTCCGCTTCATTTTTCCTCACTCCTGCCTGATAGATTAAGTAAGTTCACGTTACATGCTAGTGGCTGATAATATTAGTCAACCTTGATATAAATCAAAAAGCCCTGCAAAGTATAGATTATTTATTTAAAATTTGAACTAGTCTAAAAAAATCACAATCGATTTTTCCAGAAGCGGCATACATAATGTTGTTTTGCTATTTAAAGGTGTAATCAAACCTGATGCCGCAAATAGTCGTCAGGAATTAATTTATTCCAGGGCGACTAGATTAGGCGTAGGATTTTGCTTGATTTACGTCAATGTCATGTTCCCTGTCATACGCATAAATATAAGCTCTGCTCTCAATCATGAAAATGGAGAATGGGATATGAAAATCGGGATGCTTTATTTATGTTCTATTTGGTGTACAGTTTTAATACTGGTGCTTGCGTTTATCGTGCGAGCATGGATGGTGGCGATCGTTGTCACTGGAAAAACAGTGAGCCTTGCTTTTCAACCGGTGTGGTTTCAGAAAACCGATAACTCAGATTATGTGAATGATGAATATACACAATATATATAATATTATTCGCACTGATTATCTGGTGATATTTATATTGAGCATTTTAAGTTTAGCCGCGAATGCTGATATCAGTGACACGCGAAAAGTCGAGATAATTAACCTGCTAAAACAAGATTGTGGTTCCTGTCATGGGATGACGTTAAAAGGTGGGTTGGGGCCGGCGTTAACCCCCGCAAGGCTAAAAACAAAATCAAAACAAATGCTGGTCGAAACTATTTTGCACGGTCGTCCGGGTACGCCGATGCCGCCCTGGGCACCTTTTTTAAACCGAGAGGAAGTGCTGTGGTTGGTGGAACAACTTTATCAGGACAGTGATTATGTTGAATAGTTTATGGCAAATAACCCATTCCGGTGTATTGTTCATCAGCATGATTTTACTGTCTGCCTGTACCGGTATGGAACCAATGGCCACCGGCGATATGGGGGTACTCATCGAGCGGGCAACGGGCAGTGTTCAAATTATCAATACCAGTTCACGGACCTCACTTGCCCGGGTTGAGGGCCTGGGTGATCTTTCCCATGCCTCCATCGTGTATTCACGCAATGAACGCTTTGCCTATGTTTTCGGACGTGATGGGGGATTGACCAAAGTTGATATTCTCAAGCAGAAAATTGATAAACGGATCATGCAATCAGGCAATAGCATCGGCGGTGCGATTTCTCAGGATGGTCATTTAGTCGCGGTTTCAAATTACGAGCCGGGCGGGGTGCGGGTTTTCGATGCGGATAGTCTTGAACTGGTGGCGGATATTCCCGCATCGTATGCTGATGGACAGCGTTCAAAAGTGGTCGGTTTAGTTGATGCGCCGGGTCAGCGCTTTGTTTTCAGCCTTTATGATGCCGGTGAAATATGGATTGCCGATTTCAGCCAGCACAAGCTGGATAAGAAGAAACCTCCTGAGATTACGAAATTCAAAAAGGTGGGTAAGCAACCCTATGACGGACTAATCTCAGGGGATGGACGCTATTATATCGCTGGATTATTTGGCGAAGACGGGCTGGCCTTACTCGACCTCTGGAAACCTGAGATGGGTGTGAAGCGTATACTTGACCATTATGGCAAGGGCAAGCGACAGATGCCGGTGTATAAAATGCCGCATCTTGAGGGCTGGGCGATTGCGGGCAAATATGCATTTTTACCGGCGGTGGGCTTCAATGAAGTGCTGGTGGTTAGTTTAAGTGACTGGAAAGAAGTGGCGCGTATTGCTGTGCATGGACAGCCGGTGTTTGTGATGGCGCGTCCGGATGGACGTCAGATCTGGGTTAATTTCGCCTTTCCAAATAACGACACGGTTGAAATTTTTGATACCTTAAGTTTTAAAAAAATTCACACTTTAAAACCGGGCAAGGCTGTCTTACACATGGAGTTCACCCCGCGCGGCGAGGAAGTCTGGATCTCTTCCCGTGACGATAATCGGGTATCGGTGTACAACACTGAAAACTTCAAAGTGAAAACGATGCTCAGCGCCGAAAAACCAAGCGGTATTTTCATGACCTACCGTGCGCATCGTATCGGGCTTTAAGGCTGTCACTATGAACACAAATATGAACGATGATGACAAAGATAGACAAACTTGGCTGGAGCATCATTTATTGAATGATTTTCAACACAGCCTGCCACTGAGCCCAACGCCCTTTGCCGACATGGCCGAGGTGCTTGGGGTAGGTGAAGATGAAGTATTAAACATACTGCGGAAGAAAAAGGAAGATGGAGCCATCAGCCGGGTGGGGGCGGTTTTCCGTGCTAACGGTGTGGGTGCCAGTACTCTTGCGGCAATGGCGGTGAAGCCGGAAGAAATTGAAACTATTGCTGAAATAGTCAATCGATTCGATGCGGTTAACCACAACTATCAGCGTGAACATCATTACAATTTATGGTTTGTATTAACTGCAGAAAATGAGAGCGCACTGGCAGCAGTGATCGAAAACATTGAACAGCAATGTGGATATGCCGTTATGAGCTTGCCCATGCTGGAAGATTATTATATTAATCTGGGGTTCGATATCAAATGGACATGAAAGTAAAAGCAACGCATCTGGATTCTGGCGGGCAGGAAAAACCCGGTAATTTAAGTGATGCAGATCGAAAAGTTATTGCTGGTATTCAATGCGGCCTGCCGCTGGTGTCACGTCCTTATGCCGAGATTGCTCAGGCCATCGGTATGACGGAAACTGAAGTCATTGAACGAGTGAGTAGCCTGCGCGAACGAGGCTTGATTAAACGCATGGGGGTGATCGTGCGCCATCATGAACTTGGCTATCGCACCAATGCCATGGTGGTCTGGGATATTCCGGATCAACGGGTCTCGGAGTTGGGCCAATGCATGGGCTGCTTTGAATTTGTCACCCTGTGTTACCGGCGTCCCCGTTGTTTACCGGACTGGCCCTATAATTTATTTACCATGATTCATGGTCACAATCGTGATGAAGTGATGGATAAAGTGCACTTTCTTATTCGTCGTTGCCAGCTACAGGACATATCGTATGATGTTTTATTTTCCGGTCGCCGCTTCAAACAACGAGGTGCCGTTTACCAGCCTGTGTTGAAAAAACTTGGCGGATTATAACGCGCATGAACCTTGATGCTCTGGATCGAAAAATTATTAATCAGTTACAAACTGGCTTTCCGCTATCGGATGAACCCTATGCCGATGTGGCGGCTGAATTGGGAACAGATGAATCGACATTACTGAGTCGCATAAAAGTATTGCTGGATAAGCGGGTATTGACCCGGTTCGGCCCTCTTTATCGAGCCGATCGTCTAGGAGGCGCATTTAGTCTGGTGGCGATGAAGGTGCCTGAGGATAAATTTGAAACGGTTGCGGAGATTGTTAATGGATTTCCTGAAGTGGCACATAATTACCAGCGTGAGCATGAATTTAATATGTGGTTTGTGCTGGCAACAGAGAACGGAGAGCACATCGACGAGATAAATGCTGAGATAGAAAGGAAAACAAATCTTGCTGTTTATAGTATGCCACGCATCAAAGAATTTTTTATTAATCTTGAACTTAAAATAGATGAATGAGTGAGTCAGGATGTTAACCACCGACCATCATCAAGCCGCGAGTATTGATGCCCTGGATCGAGCCATTATCGTGGCCACGCAATCAGGTCTGCCGCTGGTTCCACGCCCCTATGATTTTCTCGCTGCGCAGCTTGAAATGCCGGTGGATGATCTCAAACACCGACTTCAACAGATGCAGGACAGTGGCATTATTCGTCGCATCGGAGTGGTTCCCAATCATTATGCTCTGGGTTACCGGGCAAATGGAATGACGGTCTGGGATGTGCCTGATGAGCTCATTAATCAACTGGGTGAACAGGTGGGTGCGCTGGAGTTTGTCAGCCACTGTTATCAGCGGCTACGAATACTACCGGACTGGCCTTATAATCTTTTTGCGATGGTGCATGCCCATCATCGTGATGAAGCCGCCGAACATATTGAGCATATCGCCCGATTGCTGGGCGAGAATAATCGGCGGCATGATGTTTTGTTCAGCACCCGCATACTCAAAAAGACCGGCATGCGGATCAAGCCCTGAGGTGAATCATGTTTCGAATTTCACAATACTTGCGTGAATTAGCAGAAGACCGGTTGGTGCAAACCAGTCGTCAGCCTCCCGGCCCGGTGGTGATCTGGAATTTAGTGCGCCGTTGTAATCTCACCTGTCGTCACTGCTATTCCATTTCAGCAGATAAAGATTTCCCCAATGAACTTTCAACAGATGAAGTTTATACGGTAATGGACGATCTGAAGGTATTCCATGTGCCGGTGTTAATTTTATCTGGCGGGGAACCGCTATTGCGTCCGGATATTTTTGAGATATCTAAACGTGCAAAAGCGATGGGGTTTTATCTTGGCCTGTCGACTAATGGCACCCTAATCACTGAAAACAATATTCAACAGATTAAAGAGATAGGCTATGACTATGTGGGGGTTAGCATTGATGGTCTGCGTGAGACTCATGATTATTTTCGGCGTAAAAAAGGAGCTTTTGATGAATCCATGCACGGCATTCGTCTTTGTCGCGAGGCGGGTATTCGTGTCGGTATGCGTTTCACCATTACCACCGATACCGCCGATGAACTGCCGGCCTTGCTGCAATTAATGGATGATGAAGGCATCGACAAGTTTTATCTGTCACATCTTAATTATGCTGGACGTGGCAACAAAAATCGCAAGGAAGATGTGCATCATAAAATGACGCGTGCTGCCATGGATCTGCTTTTTGATAGCTGCTGGGAAGATATACAGGCGGGACGCAAGCGGGAGTTTGTTACCGGCAATAATGATGCAGATGGTGTCTATCTGTTGTTCTGGGTGGCGCGTCATTTTCCGGACAAAGTCGAAGCCATGCGTACACGCCTGTCACAGTGGGGCGGCAATTCATCCGGTGTCAATATTTCGAATATCGATAATCTCGGCAATGTGCATCCAGATACCTTCTGGTGGAATTACAATCTTGGAAATGTAAAGCAACAGCCTTTTTCCAGTATCTGGAAAAATAGCACCGATCCGCTGATGGTGGGTTTACGATCGAAACCCCGGCCATTAAAAGGTCGCTGTGCAGCTTGTCATTATCGGGATATTTGTGGTGGTAACACACGCGTGCGGGCTTATCAGATCAGCGGGGATGCCTGGCAGGAAGATCCTGCCTGTTATCTCGATGATGAAGAAATTGGTGTTGAAGCCGGTGAGCGTTTGCAAAACCGGGCCTGGAGTCGGGAGGCGTAAGTTTAATGCAAATTTTTATTTATAGTGTATTAATGATGTTTGTTTTTATTTCCGCACAGGCAGGGCAAAGCACTGATATCGACGCACTTTATAAAGAACACTGCGGCGAGTGTCACAGTGATGATCGCCTGGGGGGAATGGGCCAGGCTTTACTTCCCGGAAATCTACAGCGCCTGAAAAAAGAAAATGCGGCTGACGTGATTCGAGATGGGCTAATTGCCACCCAGATGCCCGCGTTGGGTGACCGGCTTAGTGATTCACAGATTGATGCGCTGGTGGAGTATATTTATACGCCCCTGTCTTATATGCCTGAATGGGGTATGACGGAAATGCATGCCAGCCATCTTGTTCCGCATCCTTACCAGAGCTTACCGGACAAGCCAGTGTTTGATGCCGATCCGCTTAACCTGTTTGTGGTAGTCGAGCTGGGCGATCATCATGCCACCATTCTTGATGGTGATCGCTTTGAACCGCTGCTGCGCTTTAAAACTCGCTTGAATTTACATGGCGGGCCTAAATATACGCCGGATGGTCGCTATGTCTTTTTCGCCTCGCGTGATGGCTGGGTGAGCAAATTTGATATGTATAATTTGAAAATCGTAGCCGAAATTCGAGCCGGGATTAATACGCGCAATTTAGCAGTGTCGGGTGATGGCCGTTATGTGCTGGTGGGAAATTATTTGCCCCATAGCTTAGTGTTACTGGATGGCCGAAATCTTGAGCCAATAAAAATTATTTCGGTAACAGGCAGGGAAGGGAAGTCTTCCCGGGTCAGTGCGGTGTATGCCGCGCCTCCGCGTGGAAGTTTTATCGCCGCCTTAAAAGATATCCCCGAGGTTTGGGAGATCAGTTACAAAGAAAATGCAACCACGGCAAAACCTGATTTTCCGATTCGGCGTATTGAGCTGGATGATTATCTGGATGATTTCTTTTTCGATCAGTCATACCAGTACTTACTTGGTGCGGCGAGAAACGGAAAAAACGGACAGGTGGTTAACTTACAGGCGGGTAAGAAAGTTTCCGAGCTGGATCTCTCCGGCATGCCGCACCTGGGTTCAGGCATTAGCTGGATCTATCAGGGTCGCAGAATCATGGCGACGCCGAATCTTGAAAAAGCGGAGATCAGCATTATCGATATGCAGTCATGGAAAACAATTAAACGAATTAAAACGCTGGGGCCGGGATTTTTTATGCGCAGTCATGAGAACTCACCCTATGCCTGGGCAGATGTTTTTTTCGGGCCGAATAATGAAGCCGTACATATTATCGATAAAAAGACATTGGAGATCGTAAAAACATTACGACCGATGCCGGGCAAGAATGCCGCCCATGTGGAGTTTGATCGCGACGGTCGCCATGCTTTACTCAGTGTCTGGGATAAAGACGGAGCCCTGATAGTTTATGATGCCAAGACGCTGGAGGAAATAAAACGCCTGCCGATGAACAAGCCCTCTGGTAAATATAATGTCTACAATAAAACCCGCTATTCCGAAGGTACCAGTCATTAACACCAACTCATTAGCTTAGTTCTTAAAAACGGATTTTTGTTTGTAGGGGTGGATTCATCCGACCATGGTAGCTTGCAGGTACGGCTTCAGTCGTGCAAGTTGGATCAGCGGGGTATTTGAATAGAAACTTACGACTTGCCTTCATTGAAACATCCAGAAGCGTAAATTTCTGCGCAAAAATCACCTTACCCATTTAAATATATCTACAACAGGCTGAATAGGAGGCAATGAAATCGACTCAAAATATCCTTTAGCAGAGGTTCATGGGTTTTATCTGACACAGAACGCTGGTGAAGAAAAATTGCCACTCACTCCGTCTCCTGATATCGGACATTGTCGGGGTATCTATATATTTAGTATTTTCTCTCTAGCATTTTATTTATAACTGACATAGCATTCCTGCTATTTAAGATATATTGTCTCCTGAATACCAACAAATTCTAAATACCCGTAAAATAGTTTTTTTATTTTTTTTTCTCCTGCATTATTCCTTGCTTTAAGGTATTTAGTAGTGACTCTAGATTTATTGCATTGAATTTATTGCATTGTTTGCTTATTCTTTTTATATCCAGGTGAATTGGTGGTTTGACAGTATGTTTTTTTATATTGGCCATTATATATTTGTGGGTGTTTTTATCCCGCTCACTCAGACCTGATACATCTGATAAACCAAGTTTTTTAACAGAAAATACTGATGAATTAATTTTACCTTTGATTTTGTTTTTCGATGCTATATACGAGTAATTTCCCAGAACTATAACGTCGCCTTTAGCCACAGTAAAGGTGGTCGGTTGTTCTTTTCTAAAGCAGTCCGAATATTCATAACGAAAAACGTGATTAAAATTCTCCCATGACCGACTGGAATAGACACTATAGTCAAGCTTAACTTCATAATCTTTAATAACGTATGTGCCAGGGTATACCGAAAAATAGGAATAGCCATTAAAAGAGTAACCGAAATTTTTATCATACTTAAACTTAGAACGGAATGAAAAATTAATGCCAGGGTCACTCCACCTGAACTTAAAGTCTTTTGGGGCTTTTGAAAAATGAGTTGGCGTCAGCCTGATTTTTGGTTCTGTCACTGTAACATCCATATACCTATAATACGCATGTCCATTCAAAAGTTTATGATCAGACTCAAAACGATATACGCGTGCTTCTTTTGGGAGGTAGTTAATATCAAATTTAACGATCACTAAAGCGCGATCTTTATAGGCGATATCACGCACAGCAGCTGGATGAAACCTCGTCGAGTTTAGATCAATCTTCCATCGATTAGATAAGTCACTACGTTGTTCACGGAGCTCTTCTTCGTGAGTTTTTCGAGTAGCACATCCGGGTACTAATAATATAATGATAATATATAATACCAATACTATTGAACTTTGCTTCATATTATTTCCTTCCTGTTCAATACAAATTCCGCAACACTGGTTTAATCTGTTTCGGATGTAAGTCTTTTTATAGTTTTAATTTAGCCATGGTAAGTATTACTTAAAGGTCGATGTCAGTGCTAATTGATCAGAGTTTCCTTAGTATAAAGACAAAGTATGCCTCCATCATCTCCGCCCCCACTACAGGCGAATAATAATGTAGAACTGAAGAGTGATAAAAATTAGCTGATGTATTTGCGGTGACATTGTTCTAATTCCCGTAATTTACTATTAATTACTAGGACACGGGGTGTTATCAAAAAGACTAAAAAAACCTCTCATTTTTTATCTTTTTGTACCCGACACGAGCATGGTGTCAACCAAGGTAGTCAAAATCAGCTTTCCAGTGTATGGAATTGCCTGTAACTACGGCTAAGTCCACGATCGCCGGTCGAAGCGAAGCGGGAAAGGCACGCTCAGTACCCACTGACGCATCGGTTTATGGGGTGGCACTTCATCTAGCAGCAGGGCTGCACTTTTTCCACCATGTGTTGTGCCCCGCAACTGGGCTGAAGTATCGGTGCTTGCAGTTAAACACCACCAGATGTTCTGCCTGGCAGGTGTCACAACTCACCCACAGAAAACCATGCCCTATCTATTTTAGAGATGTACTAGAGGGCGGAGGAAAAAAAAGCAGGTCAGGTTCATCCGGCCATGGCAACAGAAAAAAGTGAGAGGCCATTTATTTTAGTCTGTTGGTGGGTTAAAACCCGCCCTACAACGGTAAAATTTATTAAAGACTAACCTATGAATATCATTTAACCGATGGG
>CAZNRP010000074.1:0-12737 GCA_964575555.1 uncultured Thiohalophilus sp.
CCCATAAAATCAAAACGAGGTTCTTGTTTGAAAAACTGCATGAATCCTGTCCGCCAAATAGTGGATTAAAATCAGATTGAAAGTTTTTTAATGCGCCGACCACTGACAATCAAATTAATGATTGCCCGTGTACCCATGATCGCGGTGAACATTGAAGTCACAATGCCAATCGAAAGCGTAATCGCAAAGCCTTTAATCGGGCCAGTGCCAAAGACATATAAGACAATAGCTGCAATCAGGGTGGTGATGTTGGCATCTGCAATGGTTGACAGTGCCTTTTCATAACCGGCCTGTATACTTGACTGCGGCGTGTTTCCGAGGCGTAATTCTTCTCGAATTCGTTCGAAAATAAGTACATTAGCATCCACCGCCATACCCACAGTCAACACGATACCGGCAATACCCGGCAGAGTCAGCGTAGCCTGTAATAATGACAATACAGCCACGATGAGCACCAGGTTCATCATCAGGGCAATATTGGCCACCATGCCAAAGCCGCGATACCAGATGCCCATAAAGACCACCACGAACATCATACCAATGACCACTGAGCGCGTGCCCTGATCGATATTATCCTGACCCAGACTCGGGCCGATGGTACGTTCTTCGATAATACGAATCGGTGCGGCCAGTGCACCGGCACGTAATAATAAGGCCAGCATCTGTGATTCATTCGCCCCGTCCAGCCCGGTGATCTGGAAGCGATTACTGAATACGCCCTGAATCGTCGCGATATTGATGACTTCTTCAACTTTACGGGTTTTAACCACATCCTTGCCATCGATCTTGCGCACAATAGATTTATGTTCGATGAAAACCACGGCCATCGGTTTTTTTAAATTAGCTTTAGTGGCGCGGGCCATACTGTGTGCGCCCGCACCATCGAGATTGACGCTCACCATTGGGCTACCCGAATCATTGTCAAAACCCGAACTGGCATGGGTAATCCGGTCACCGGTAATAATTACACGTTTTTTCAGTAACACCGGGTTACCATTGCGTTCACGATAAAGACGTGAGCCCGCAGGTATTCGTCCGTCCAGTGCGTCGGCAACTGGATGATCCACATCAACCAGTCTGAATTCCAGCGTCGCGGTTGCGCTCAAAATCTTCTTGGCACGCGCACTATCCTGAATGCCTGGCAACTGCACCACTATCCGTGATTCGCCCTGTTGTTGAATAACCGGCTCAGCAACACCAAGTTCATTGACGCGATTACGCAGGGTGGTGACATTTTGCTGTACCGCATTTTTATTTAATTCCAGACGGGCTTTTTCTGTCATTTTGGCGATGACAAAATAGGCACCTTCCGTACCGCTTTCAGTTAGCACCAGATCCCGTGTCTGTCCCCGAATGGCATTTTTTGCCTGATCACGTAATTCAGCCGTACGGAACTTCAGCCTTAAGACTTCACCCTGTTGAGCGATAGAAAGATAGCGAATTTTTTTGCCTCGTAACAAAGCTCTAAAATCATTACCGTAGCGTTCATAGGCCTGACGAATCACGGTCTCGGTATCCACTTCCATCAGGAAATGCAAGCCCCCGCGCAAATCCAGACCCAGATACATGGGCAGGGCATTTATAGAACTCAACCAGGTGGGTGAAGCCGGTGCCAGATTCAAAGCCACAATGTAATCTTCGCCAAGAAGATTACGCACCACATCACTGGCCTTGAGTTGCTCCTCTACGCTGGAAAATCGAATTAATAATCCCATATCATCGAGCAGTGTCCGACGATATGGAACCTTGTTTTTGTCTAGTAGACTGCGGATTTGCGCTTCCGTACCTGAATCAACCGTGGTGGTGCGCGTTGCCGAAATTTGCAGAGCAGGATCAGAACCATACAGGTTCGGAAGCGAATAAATCGCACCTACACAAACGACTAATAGAATAAGTATATATTTCCAGGCCGGGTATTGATTCAACATGTTGCCATCATCCAGCGCATCATCCAGCTACGTCACCGTAACTGGACATGCGGTTATTATTTTTACAAAAGTTTAAATAGAAAGGGTAAAGCGCTTATTTCGAGGCGGCTTTGATCGTGCCTTTCGGCAGAACCGTGGTAATAGCATGTTTCTGCATTTTAACCGCCACCTTGTCACCAATTTCAACGGTGATATATTCTTCTCCCACCTCGGTGATCTTGCCCAACAGGCCACCGCCGGTTACAACTTCATCGCCCTTACTCAGCGCGGTAACCATGTTGCGGTGCTCTTTGGCTTTTTTCTGTTGCGGACGAATCAGCAGGAAATAAAAAATAACAATCATGCCACCAAAGAAAATAAGAGAAGACATCGGGTCACTACCCTGTGCGGCAGGTGCGCCTTCAGCCAGTGCATCATTAATAAAAAAGCTCATTTATACGAATTCCTCAAAATATTCAAAAATAAAATATACAAAAATAGTGGCTGTCCCGTTGAGACTCCCTCCGCTGGAAAGAGGAAATGTCCCGTCCCGCGCAGCCGCTCAACATGCTAATAATTTAAACAGCAGCTGATTTTTGCGCGTCATTATGACACAGCCGGAGCTAGTTGGTCGCGCATGGCGTAAAATTCCTGCACGAAAGTTTGCAGCTGGTTTTCGCTGATTGCTACCCGCAATCCCTGCATCACGGTCTGATAATAGTGCAAATTGTGAATCGTGTTCAGACGCGCGCCTAAAATCTCACCGGCGCGATCCAGATGACGCAAATAGGAACGGCTGTAATTTTTACAGGTATAACAACCACAATGCGCATCCAGCGGGCCGGTATCGTGGGCGTGGCGGGCATTGCGAATACGCAACATGCCGGTAGAGGTAAATAAATAGCCATTTCGCGCATTACGGGTCGGCATCACACAGTCGAACATATCAATGCCGCGGCGCACGCCCTCCACCAGATCCTCCGGTGTGCCTACTCCCATCAGGTAGCGTGGTCGATCTACGGGCAAGCGGGGCTGCAAATGCTTCAAAACTTTGTGCATTTCCTCTTTAGGCTCACCCACCGAAAGGCCGCCAATGGCGTAACCGTCAAAGCCAATATCCACCAGTCCCGCCAGTGATTCATTGCGTAATTCTGGATACATGCCTCCCTGTACAATGCCGAACAGCGCAGAAGGGTTGTCCGCATGCGCGGTTTTACAACGTGCCGCCCAGCGCAGTGACAGCTCCATAGACTGGCGCACCTGCTCCTCTGTCGCCGGATACGGGGTGCACTCATCAAAAATCATGACGATATCCGCCCCCAGCTCGCGCTGCACCTGCATGGATTCTTCCGGGCCGAGAAAAATTTTATCGCCGTTAATGGGAGAACGAAAATGCACCCCCTTTTCGGTGATTTTGGCCGCAGTCAACTTGCCCCCGCTAGATGCACCGCTGTGTCCGCCTTCACGCTGCTGTGCCTCCGCCCCCAGCGACCAAACTTGAAAGCCGCCTGAGTCGGTCAGAATCGGCCCGTCCCAGTGCATGAATTCATGTAAATCACCGTGTGCGGCAATGATTTCGGTTCCCGGACGCAGCATTAGATGAAAAGTGTTACCGAGAATGATTTCCGCTCCCAGTTCGCGCAATTCTTCCGGGGTCATCGCCTTGACCGTGCCATAGGTGCCCACCGGCATAAAAGCCGGGGTCTGCACCGTACCGCGATCAAAACTCAGCTGACCTCGCCGGGCGATGCCGTCGGTATTCAATAATTCAAATTTCATACGTTAAAATGCTGCAGGAACAATTCCTCGCGACTAGCCACTAGCTACCCACCACCTGTTTAGAAAGAAACATCGCATCCCCGTAACTGAAAAAACGGTAGTGTTCTGCCACTGCATGTTCATAGGCATGCATAATATTCTCGTAACCGGCGAACGCACTCACCAGCATCAACAGCGTTGATTCTGGTAAATGGAAATTAGTGATCAAGGCATCGACCACTTTAAATTCAAAACCAGGCGTAATAAAAATATCGGTATCACCGGAAAAGGCTTTGAGTGTACCGGATAATGCCACCGTTTCCAGGCAGCGAACGCTGGTAGTGCCAACAGCGATCACCCGCCCCCCCTGCGCCCGGGTTTGTGCAATCTGCACACAGACTTCCTCACTCACTTCCAACCATTCAGAGTGCATATGGTGGTTGGCAATATTCTCCACCCGTACCGGCTGAAAAGTGCCCGCGCCCACATGCAAGGTGATACAGGCGGTGGAGATGCCTTGTCTACGTAGTTTATCCAGCATCAGGTTATCAAAATGCAAACCAGCTGTCGGTGCCGCAACAGCACCTTTGCGCCGGGCATAAACGGTCTGATAACGCTCCCGATCAAAATCGGCTTCATCCTCACGCCTTATATAAGGTGGCAAAGGCATATGCCCGAGTTCATCCAGAATCGCCATGACACCACGCGCGGAATCTGTCCGATCACTGAAGCGCAACTTAAATAAATCGCCCACCCGTTCCAGCATCTCAGCCTCAACGGTATCGGAAAAGATTAAATGACTTCCTGTTTTCGGGGATTTGCTGGCCCGTACATGGGCTAACAGATGATACATATCCAGCACCCGCTCCACCAGTACTTCTAGCTGCCCTCCGGTTTCCTTACGCCCGAAAAGACGCGCCGGGATCACCCGTGTGTCATTCATTACTAACAGATCACCCGGATGGAGCAGGTTTTCCAACTCAGTAAATTGCCGATCGACCCACTCACCACTATTCCCATCCAGACACAGCAAACGACTGGCGGTGCGCTCAGTCGCCGGATATTGAGCAATAAGTGCCTCAGGAAGCTGATAATTAAAATCACTGAGTTTCATGGGGAACGCAGAATAGCAGATTTGGCTCACGCCAGCTGACTAAAAACAATCAAGTTTGCTTAAACCGATCCAGAAAAATCAACAAAATTAATAGACACCCACAAAATTAATTTTTAATTTCTCGTTTTATTATTCACTATTCAACAGTGAGCAAGACAACGAAAAAGAAAATTATTGATTGTA
This sequence comes from uncultured Thiohalophilus sp., assembly GCA_964575555.1. Lineage (GTDB taxonomy): Bacteria > Pseudomonadota > Gammaproteobacteria > UBA6429 > Thiohalophilaceae > JAADGZ01. Next base: position 4,963 of record CAZNRP010000074.1, read on the forward strand.
AGACCTAAGCCTGTAACCTCTAAATATCAGAGATACGTTAAACAGATAGTCTGTGGCAATTATTACAATGTAACCTTTGATTATTTTTCTTCCCCCTTAAACAGATTGGGCACCATAACTTCGCTATATTTTTTGACGATACTTATTATCTTTAAACCGGTAATTTCTGAAACACGTTGCTGTGAAAAACCTAATTGACGAAATGGCAGGTAGCTCTTATTTTTGCTGGTATGACAGCGGCTACAGCTGCGTGCTTTGCGTGTAATGTTTTTATGAATGGTTCTTTTGATAGACTGGCGCTCAGCTACCATTAATTTATTTCGTAATGCAAGAAATAGCTGTGCTTTAGGATTTGTTTCAGGAATCTCAAGAAGTTTATTCTCTCCATCAATTTTACTATAGGCTACGATTTTTGAATAATAATCATCTGTATCAATGAGAAGACCATTGTCTGAATTAGTTTCAGTACCAAAGTGAGGCCCTGTAACTTTAATGCCAGAATAATTGAGCCATGCAAAGCTAAGGCTATCCTGTCTAATCTTTCGTGGATCATTGTGGCAAGTCAGGCAACCGATAAATTGTGTATGCATATTAAGCATGACTCTTGTCTTGCGCTGTTTTGAGTGTGGGAAGTCACCGTGGCAATAAAAGCACACAGGTTTTTTTTCAAGCTTTGCTGTATCTATAACATGAACATTGTGAAACTGACGTTTTTTTTCTGTCGCGCGCTGTTCTTTTAAATCCAACAATATTGTCGGCGCTGTTTTTTTTGAAAAAGAAAAATCATCAATCAAGGTAACCACAAATACAAATAACAGGCTGCTAATTATGATTAATAATCCGCTGAGGATAAAAAAGCTTATAATAATGTAAGCGGGGGGTAATCCTGAAACACTAAAAGGATCGTATTGAAAATAGCCTGGGATTTTCACCTTATGATCGATAATAATCATAACTGTGATGCCAATAAATATAAACAACACAATTGCCAGAATGATAAATACTATAACCTGATCACTTATTTCATGCACGAATTCAGTGCCTCTCCCCTGACCTCTCCCAGAGGGAGCTATGATAATTACATAGTAAAATTGATTAAGCCAAGCCTAATTATATTTTTTAATATTCGTAATATGATTTATTCTATTTTAGAGTTTCCTTATAAAGCTAATATTCCATTTCTTCTTAGAGCTTAACCTGTTTTTTCAATGTGTCTACTTTTGTGGGCGAGACACTATTTCATTGACACCAGGGCAAGATCATTATAAATGCCAACCCATGAAACTAAATCAGTTTTCAAAGATCAGATCTCCAAATTCACATTGGAGATGCGTTATGCAAGCAGATTTTATGAGCCATTTCGTCGAAGGAAGCCCTTCGGTGTTACTCAGGAGCTCTCTGTCGAAGAACAAGCAGATTAATATTTTTATTTACAGCGTTTCCACGTTCATGGTTCGACAAGCTCACCACGAACGTGAAACTCACAAATGATCTGGTATTTGGAACAGCTATTTAGATGTGTTGCGGTGTTTTAAGACATGGCTATATTAGAAACTCGCTTCTATGCCAAGATAGTAAAGGTTCTGTGTGTAGTCATAAATATTATCAGTCGAACTATTATCTGTGAATTGATAACGGCCATTGGCTTTCCACATTTTGCTGATTTTATATCGTGCTTCAATGGCTGCGCGCAGGCGATCATCCTGTCTATTTTGTGTTGCAGTCGGCTGATACTCGCTGTAACGATAACTGAGTTCACCGCCAATTCGCCATGCCTTTGCTATATTATAACGATAGATGCCAAAAAATTTATGCCGGGTAGGGGAATAGTTGCGGCCATTTAAAATATTATTCTGTCGATCATTAAGTTCCAGTTCGTAGTAAATGCGTTTTGAGCCCTTAGCCGTATAATCCATGTATTGTGCGCGAAACTGTTGCCGCCAACCATTCAGATAATCATAAATATTATCTAGACTGCTAATATCATTATAACGGTAACGTAGAGAGGCTGAATTTGTTTTTCCCAGTTTTAGTTTGCCTTTTGCTTCCAGTCCAATTATAGATTGAAAATCAGTGCTTCCAAAGGTGCTGCGATCATAATAGGCACCGATGCGAGTGCGCCAGTCAGCATAGGTTTTATTTTTATAGAGGCCTATTCGAGCCTGTTTTTCATCATAGGTATCAACATCAGTATAATTAATAAATGAGGCAAAGGCATCCAGGCTATAGCCATCAGTATAGGTGCCACTGAGAGTGCCACTGGTTGAGGCATAGAAATCTAGATAGGTGTCACTGGTATCGGTTGCAATTTCAACCGGTGCCAGTTTGATATTACTGTTATAGCCATAACTCAGGCTGGCGTAGCTGTACCAGTTTTTAGTGCTGCTGGCTGACTTTTTAGGTGTAAGTCTTTGCAGTTGTTGACGGGATAGTTCCGCTATTTTTTTATTAGTGGTGTTTTGTGATTTGTTAAACCATTTTCCAGCGGTTTTTTTATCGTCTTTTTTTAAGGCGACAAGTCCAAGGTTGTATTGCGCCAGTGACTTCATGTTTTTAGATTTTAGGATTTTTCTAAAATAAGCCTCGGCTTTGTCGTAATTTTCAATTTTGAAATAACTGACTCCAAGATTGTAATCAAGGGCTGTTTTTTCCATGCCCTTTTTCTGCGCCAGTTTAAAATATTTTATAGCTTTATCGTACTGTCCCTGTTTGAAGTAAGTCTTTCCCTTGTTGAAATCATTGCTTGTACCTGCCATAGCATTAAGCGGATGAAATAACACCAGGCTTAATAGTAAAAACAAGTAATGCCATTGATTGGGCATTGACAGGCGAGGGAGGACATTCTGCATAATACTTATTACTCCTGGGAGGTATAATTTCATGGGAGGAGGAGCCTATATGGTAGGCTCCTCCGGTGGGTTGTGAGTAGTGCTACCGGTTATGCTCGGTGTCTACACCGTGGTCAGCATCACGATCACGTTCCTGTTCACGCTCTATATCCTGATTGCTCTCACGTTCAACTTCACGCTCTGTTTCACGTTCCATCTCGTGCTCACGTTCCTGCTCCATTTCGTGTTCACGTTCCTGTTCCATCTCGTGCTCGCGTTCTTGTTCCATTTCATTTTCACGTTCTGATTCGTGTTCGCGTTCTTTATTCATATCATCATCACGTTCGCGATCTTTATCAGAGCGGTTGCCTTGTTTATCTTCTTTTTTGCTGTGTTCGCGGTCATGTTTATCGTGTTCGGCAGCATCCGGCAGTTCGATTTGACGCATCAGTCCATCTGCGCGGGCATCGTCCATCTCGATAACATCGATGGTGACATCATCAAGATCCGGTGCTGCAATAACGGCAAAGGGCATGGACAGGCTTGCGCCCAGTAAAATATAGCTTGTTAAATGTTTCATGGTATTTCTCCTCAAATTAAACAAGGTTGTGGGGGCTATTGATTTGAAGTTGAGTCGAACCATTCTGTTGAGCATTCACATTGATACGGATAATCTTATACTGATCGCCCAGTTTAAGGCGGGCGATCAGAGAACCGTTTCCTGACTGTGTTGCAATGACCGGCAGAGACAGCACATTTTTACCCTTTTGCAACGGTGTATTCCAGGAGACCGTTCTTTTCATACCATAGCCATCAAGCGCAAGATTATCTGACAGTTCAATACTAATGGTGACCTCGTTGAGATCTTCCTTTGCATTAAAAACAAGACTGATATTTTTAGCTTGTTGCATACTGATTTGAATAGTGGCGGGATCCTCTAAAACCGTTGGCTCGGGTTGGTGCATGAATACGCTGACAATACCGGCTAAGGCAAAACTTGCAACCAGTGCCAGTCCTGCTCCTGAAAACCGTTTTGATGTTGCGGCGGTTGTGTTTTGTTGTCTGAGCTTATTAAAAGCCTGGCTTACAAATTCAGGACGCATTACTGGTACCTTTAGTGCCCTCAGTGCATCTCGAATTTCCTGTGCCTGTTGCAAATTTTGCTGGCATGTAGAACAGGACTCCAGATGGACTTCCAGTGCGTGTTTTTGCGTATCACTCATCTCATGGTCGAGGTAAGCATCACAGTGGTTATGTATGTCGTTACAGTTCATAGTTTTGACCCTTTCAGTTGTGTAACACGCTGATTTTCGGGAGAAGGTTCCATCAGTTCCCGTAATTTTTTTCTAGCCCGATTAAGACGGGATTTTAGTGTACCCACTGGCGTTTCTGTTATGTTCTGTATTTCATTCAGGGTATAGCCTTCGACATCATGCAGAATCAGTAATAATCGCTGATCATCATTGAGCTGGGGAAGCAGGCGTTCAATTTGGGCAATGAGTTGTGCCTGTTCCTGATCAGGCTTGATAGAAACAGGAATATCGGTTTCTTCATTATCAATATCACTATCTGCAATATCAATGGGGGTTCGGGATTGCATGCGTAATTTGTCCACATACTGGCGATATAACACTTTTGCCAGCCAGGGACGCAGATTTTCTATTTTTTCAAGCTCTTTCTGGCGAGGGTAGAGCTTGCAGAGTAAATCCTGCACCAGATCCTCAGCATCGGCCTGGGTATGGGTAAAGCGCCAGGCCAGCTGGTACAGGTACGGTATATACGGCCTGAGCAGGATCTCAAAGCGATCGTTTTGTCGGCTGTGTGACCAGAGTTTAATAATGCTCATTTCGTTCTATCCGGATAATCAGTTTGTGTACAGCTTATAGACTCAGTCTTAAATAGTGCTTAAAAATTATGTTGTATCGAGAATATATACAGGCCAGTGCTCATTCCTTAGTTTCTCAGGGTATAATTCCCTGCCGTATGTGCTGAAGTTGCCCTACAATAATACTTTTCCCGGCTGCTTATTGCGGAGTCATTTATTCAGGATTTTGTAATGAAAACTGATAAAATATACCCTTGTATTTTGTCGGCTTTTAACCTAGAATCATTCTAATTCGATTATTAATATTTACTAATATACCAGTGGAGAATTCTATGTCCAAGAACAGATTTCGTATTTTGTTGAGCCTTGTCACTATTCTAGGAATTTCATCACCGGCGTTGGCGCAATGGGAAACCTTACCGGAAAAAGCCCCCGCACCTGCCGACAACCCTACCACAGCAGCAAAAGTTGAATTGGGACGCAGTCTGTTTTTTGACCCGCGTCTGTCTTCAACCGGTACAGTATCCTGCAATAGTTGCCACAACGTCATGCTGGGAGGGGAAGATAACCGTCCTGTTTCCATGGGGGTACATGGTCAAACGGGTGGCCGCAGTGCCCCAACCGTCTGGAACTCGGCTTTTAACTCATCTCAGTTCTGGGATGGTCGCGCAAAATCGCTGGAGGAACAGGCGGTAGGTCCAATTACCAACCCGATTGAAATGGGGATTAAGAATCACGCCATGGCGATTAACCGGATCCGCGCTATCAAAGGTTACACCCCGATGTTTAACAAGGCCTTTGGCAGCAAAAACTCGGTCACAATTGATAATCTGGCTAAAGCCATCGCCGCTTATGAACGCACCTTGATTACACCGAATAGCCCCTATGATCGTTACGTTAAAGGCGACAAGTCAGCGATGACAGCGAAGCAGGTGAAAGGTATGAAGAGCTTTGCAGCACTGGGCTGTACCGCCTGTCACATGGGCCCGGCTTTCAGTGGCCCGGCTATGGCTCCTGGCACCGGATTTTTCATGAAGTTTCCAACTTACAGCAAAAATGAATTTGTGAAAAAATATGATTTGATGGCAGACAAGGGCCGTGGTGACAAGCATGAGTGGAAAGTGCCGACCCTGCGTAATATCGCCCTGACTGCTCCTTATTTCCATAACGGTAAGGTCGATACATTGGAAGAAGCCGTTCGGGTCATGGCGCGCACCCAGCTGGATAAGAAATTAAATCATGGGCAGGTGGAAGAGCTGGTGGCATTCCTTAATGCCTTAAGTGGTGAGTTCCCGACTCAGCCTATGCCACAGTTACCGGCAACAAATGGCTGGACCTTTACCGGTAAATAAATGCAATAACTCAAAACCCCGTGTTTCCGGTCAGAGCAGACCGGAGCACGGGGTTTTCTTTGCGGATTAGATTTTCGATGGGGTCGCCTGATTGTGTACAATCAGGCTTCCCTATTTATTAATTTATTAGTGCAAGGTATGAACATGAAAATAAATAAAATCGTCTGGATTCTATTCGTATCGCTGTTGGCCTCAGCCTGTAGTTGGGTGGATCTGAAACCTGAAGCTGAAAACGTGCGTGTTGTTTCTCTGGAGGCACTGGATGCAATGTCGAACTGCCATAAAATGGGCAGCACCACCGTCTCGGTCAAAGCGGATGTAGCAAGCATTGCTCGTAATGCTGAAGCTGTCCGCGTTGAACTTGAAACCCTGGCGCGTAACAGTGCTATTGATCTGGGTGGCAACACGGTGGTGCCGATCAGTCAGGTTGATAAGGGTAAACAGAGTTTTGTTGTCTACACCTGCAATTAATTACTGATGCAGGAAATTTCTGATATTGCTGCCTTACGGGCAGTAGTTAAACGTTGGCGGCAAGCGGGTTTGCGGATCGGTTTTGTGCCGACTATGGGCAATTTGCATGCCGGACATCTGGCACTGTTGAAGCAGGCCGCTCGTGATAGCGACCGTGTTGTTGCCAGCATTTTTGTGAATCCCCTGCAGTTTAATGTAGAGGCAGATCTGGAAGCTTATCCACGCACCCCGCAACATGATCAGGCCGCACTGGAAAGTATCGGTGTGGATGCTTTGTTTTATCCTGATGAAGCAAGTATGTATCCTCATGGTCGCAAGACTGTGAGTCAGGTTGAAGTGATGGGGCTGAGTGCTATTCTGGAAGGGGCGGCACGTCCCGGTCATTTTGTCGGTATGACCACGGTGGTGACCAAACTATTTAACTGTGTGCAACCGGATCTGGCGGTGTTTGGGGAGAAGGACTTTCAGCAATTATTGCTGGTGCGACGCTTAGTTGCGGATTTGAACATGCCCGTTGAGATCCTTGGCCTGGCAACCGTGCGTGAAGATGACGGCCTGGCCATGAGTTCACGCAATCAGCGTTTGAGTGAGCAGGAGCGTAAACTTGCGCCGACTCTATATCAGCAATTGTGCCGGGTTCGTGAGAGCTTGCGGGAGGAAAATACGGAGATTAAAGCATTGGAGCAGGCGGCGACGGAGTATCTGACTGAACAGGGCTTTATCCCGGAATATTTTGTGATTCGTGATGCCGATAGTTTATATGAAGTCAATAACGATACCCGTAACAGGGTTATTCTGGTTGCTGTCGGCCTTGGCGATACCCGTTTGATTGACAATCTGAGGGTGTAGCAATTTCGATCTTCATGCTAAAATTAGCTATTACCAGTATTTAGGATAACCGTTTAATGCAAACAACTATGCTCAAAGCCAAGCTGCACCGCGCCCGCGTCACGCATTCAGAACTTGAATACGAAGGCTCCTGCGCAATTGATGGGCATTTACTGGAAGTTTCCGGCATACGTGAATACGAACAGATTGAAATTTACAATGCCAGCAACGGCGAGCGTTTCAGAACGTATGCGATTCGTGCGGAAGACGGTTCGGGCATTATTTCAGTCAATGGCGCGGCCGCGCATAAAGCGGATCCCGGCGATATCGTGATCATCTGTGCTTATGTGGGTTTAACCCAGCAGGAACTTGCCAGTTTCAAACCCAAGCTCGTCTATCTTGATGAGAACAATCAAATTACACACACCCGTAACACTATTCCTGTTCAGGTAGCTTGATAGCCTTCAAGCA
>CAZNRP010000075.1:0-12674 GCA_964575555.1 uncultured Thiohalophilus sp.
GCATAAAAACCCATGCCCACCCTACCTTGCTTATTACCGTTCATTTCTATTGAGTAACACGAAGCCCAACAAAATATGGCCACGATGTCGAAGTTATTTATTCGTCTGTAACCAGAAAGTTACGGGGCCATCGTTGGTTAGGCTGACCTGCATGTCTGCGCCAAAGCGGCCAAAAGCTACCGGGGAGTGTTTTTCTTTTGTCTGTAAACTCAAATAATCAAATAGAACACGACCTTTTTCTGGCGGCGCGGCAGCTGAAAAACTCGGACGCATACCCTTATCGGTATCAGCCGCAAGCGTGAACTGTGGCACCAGCAGCAAACCACCACCGGTATCCTTCAGGCTGAGATTCATTTTGTCATCCGTATCCGCAAATATTCGATAGCCTAATATACGCTGGAGCAATCTCTGTGCCTGTTCCTGCTCATCCTGTTTTTCTACCCCGATCAGGACGAGAAGACCGTGGCCAATCTCAGCGATACAAACTTCATCTACAAACACACGCGCTTCGCGTACACGTTGTATCAGAGCAATCACGTTAATTTAAATAGCATATTTCGCACCGCTTTAACCAGCGCATCGACCGTGCCAATTTCAGAAGCAGAATGACCGGCATCTGAAATAATGTGCAGCTCAGCCATGGTCCAGGTCTGGTATAGCTCCCATGCACTCTCCATCGGGCAGATCATGTCGTAACGACCCTGCACAATAGTGCCGGGGATGCTATTGAGTATATGTGCATCGCGCAAAATCTGATTATTTTCAAGAAAGGCGTTGTTCATAAAATAATGGGCTTCGATGCGCGCTAAGCTCAATGCGGTGAAGGGATCGCTAAAATGCTCGACCACACTTTTTTTTGGCTTCAGGTTGGCCGTGCGACCTTCCCAGATGGCCCAGGCTTTGGCTGCCGCCATGCGCAGGATTTCATCATCACCGGTCAGACGTTTGTAATAAGCGGCAAGCAAATCATCGTGCTCACTTTCAGGTATCAGGCTGGTAAAATCTGCCCACAAGTCAGGAAATATACGGCTGGCACCGTGTTGATAAAACCACTCGATTTCCTGGGGCCGACACAGAAAGATCCCGCGCAGGATCATCCCCAGTACATTTTCGACATGGGTTTCGGCATAGACCAGCGACAAGGTTGAACCCCAGGAACCACCGAATAACACCCACTGTTTGACTCCCAGCTGTTGTCGAATCACTTCCATGTCGTCAATCAGGGCCTGGGTATTATTGCCGGTTAACTCGGCATGTGGCGTAGATTGTCCCGCGCCCCGCTGATCAAATAAAATAATGCGCCATTCTTCGGGATCAAAAAAACAACGGTGCCAGGGTTCACAGCCGGCACCGGGGCCACCATGCACAAACAGCACCGGCACCCCTTCCGGGTTACCACATTCTTCTACGTGTAATACATGCGGCCCTTCAACTAAAATACGGTGGCTCGCATAAGGCTTAATGGCGGGATATAAAGTTTCCATTTTATATAGTGTAGCTGCTTGCTCACTTCACACCACGTTGAATTCTCGTGGGTAACCTAATTTATTTTTAAACTACAGCAGCCGGGTAGGTTGGGTTGAGTAAAACGAAGCCCAACCTACATTTGATAATTCAACACGTGCTTTGTTCTAAATATCAGCTGGCGCGTGCGGCCCGCTTACGCTCGTGTTCCACCAGCAGTTTCTTGCGTACACGGATGTTATGCGGCGTCACTTCCACCAGCTCATCGTCATCAATAAATTCCAACGCCTGTTCCAGAGTCTGACGAATCGGTGGCACCAGAGTAATGGCTTCATCAGTGCCGGAAGCACGGACGTTGGTCAGCTGCTTGGCCTTGAGCGGATTAACAACTAAATCATTGGTGCGCGAATGAATGCCAATGATCATACCTTCATAGACATCATCGCCGTGGCCAATGAAAATACGACCGCGATCCTGCAGGTTAAACAGAGAGAAGGCCACGGCATTACCCTTGCCGTTGGAAATCAGCACACCGTTATTACGTTGGCCGTATTCACCGGGCTTGGCCGGGCCATAGTGATCGAACACGCTATAGAGTAGCCCGGTACCCTGAGTGGAAGTCATGAACTCGGTACGAAAGCCAATCAGCCCGCGCGAGGGAATAATGAAGTCCAGACGTACCCGACCATGGCCATCGGGTACCATATCTTTTAGATCGGCACCGCGCTCGCCCAGTTTTTCCATCACCGTACCCTGATGCTGTTCTTCCACATCCACAGTGATCTGCTCGAAGGGTTCTTCTTTCACTCCATCAACTTCATGGATAATAACTTCTGGCCGCGACACGCCCATCTCGAAGCCTTCACGGCGCATGGTTTCAATGAGGATAGACAGGTGCAACTCACCACGGCCAGAAACGCGGAATTTATCCGGTGACTCACCCTGCTCAACCCGCAGGGCGACGTTGTGAATCAGTTCGCGTTCCAGCCGTTCCTGAATATTACGAGTGGTAATGTATTTACCATCCTGCCCGGCCAGCGGTGAATTGTTGACCTGGAAAGTCATGCTGATGGTGGGTTCATCCACCGATAATGGTGGCAGGGCTTCAACATTAGTCGGATCACAAAGGGTATCGGAAATACTCAGTTTATCGACCCCGGTAAAGGCAACAATGTCACCGGCCTCTGCCGTGGGCACTTCAACCCGCTCCAGTCCCAGAAAACCATAAATTAACTGGATGCGACCATTGCGTGTTTTACCTTCGGAGTCGATCACTGTAATCGGGGTATTGGTTTTCAACTTGCCACGGGTAATGCGGGCAACGCCAATCACGCCAACATAGCTGTTGTAATCCAGTGCCGAGACCTGCAATTGCAGGGGAGCCTCGGCATCCACATCGGGAACCGGCACATGCTCAACGATGGTTTCCAGCAGCGGGGTCATATCACCCTCACGCACACTTTCTTCCAGCCCGGCATAGCCGTCCAGACCGGAGGCATAAATCACCGGGAAGTCGAGCTGTTCATCAGTCGCACCGAGGCGGTCGAATAATTCAAAGGTTTGATCCAGCACCCAGTGTGGACGGGCACCGTTGCGGTCAATTTTGTTGATTACAACAATTGGACACAGACCCTGTGCCAGGGCTTTTTGAGTCACAAAACGGGTCTGGGGCATGGGGCCTTCCACCGCATCCACCAGCAGCAGCACTGAATCCACCATCGACAGCACGCGCTCCACCTCGCCACCAAAATCGGCATGGCCGGGGGTGTCGACGATATTGATACGGTAGTCATTCCATTTAATCGCCGTGTTCTTAGCCAGAATCGTGATGCCACGTTCTTTTTCCAGCTCGTTGGAGTCCATCGCGCGTTCTTCCAGCTTAACGCGATCCCCCAGGGTATTGGACTGCTCAAGAAGTTTGTCGACGAGGGTGGTCTTACCATGATCAACGTGGGCAATAATGGCGATGTTTCTAAGATTCTGAATCACGATGCTGCTACTCAAGGTTAATAACTACAGGATAAAAAAGGGTACGCCCCACAAGGGGTGTACCCGGAATAGCCGAATATTATAACGCATTTTCAGGAGTTTTCGATGAATTATCAGATCTAAATACCGATGATATGTAGCGATAATGCCATGGATGGCAGGATTTAGGCTGAAATGATGGATGGGTACGGTTATTGAGTCGATTTCAATCGAATGCGGAGTTAAACGAAGCCGCATTGTCACTTCGATTAGGACGACTGAAGTCGTACCTGCATTTGTACCACAAATCGTATCTTGCTATATCTACCGCCCTGCCTGGATCAACTTATCGGGATCGAACTGTTCAAGGCGATAACCGCGCTGATAAATAGAAGACAACCGCCAGCCCTTTTCTTCTGTAATTTTAAGCTTTTTTCGAATGCGGCTCATATGCGTATCAACAGTACGGGTATTGACGTTGGCATCGTATCGCCACACCGAGGAAAGAATATGATCCCGGGATAATAGCTGGCCAATATTTGAAAAAATAAAGCAGATCAGGTTGAACTCCATCTCGGTCAACTTCACCGCCACTTTTTCACAAAATACGGTTCGGGAACGCATATCAATCCGATAAATCCCATAATCCAGCACTTCCCGCTGAGTTGACTTATGCATTCGACGGGTCACCGCACCAATGCGAGCCAGCAACTCCTTCTGATGCAGGGGTTTGATCATGTAGTCATCCGCGCCCAATTCGAGGATGCTGGCCACATCCTCTTCCCGGCTACGTGCGGTAACAAAAATAATTGGGGTATCCCAGTCAGGCTGCTGCTGCAGCTGCAGCAAGATGCTATCGCCGTTGATGTCAGGCAGAACCCAGTCCATCAGAATGACATCAAAGCTCTGTTCCGTACAACTGCTGACAAATGCCTCTCCGAGCTCATACACCGAGCTGGTATGCCCAGCCTGCTCCAGCCAGAGCGCCATCAACGCGGTTATTTCCCTGTTATCGTCAACAATTGCAACATGCATTGTATGGTTATATGTCCCTTAATTTTTAACTGGAACTACACAATACAAGAAGCCAAACAGAAAGAATAGACTAAGCCTCCACATTTCTTAACAAATACATACTTACCCTTAGTATTTGTATTTGCTAAACTTTTCCCATCTGAGAGCAAAATAATGACAGTGACATGACAGTAACATGACATTCATATTACATGTCAGCATGACACATACTTGTATATAATTTATTTATGTGGGCATTGAATTAATGATTGCGGTGGTTTATTATCGTTCAACTTATCCACACTTGCATTTATTACTATGACCACAACTTTGAAAGAACTCTCCCCCACCAAAGCCTGGGAATTACTGCAGGCGAATCCCCGTGCCGTCCTGATTGATATTCGTTCAACCATGGAATTTTTGTTTGTCGGCCATCCTGATACTGCCGTGCATCTTGCCTGGATCGACGAACCCGACTGGGAGGTGAATCCGCACTTTGTACCCGAAGCCCGCATGTTGATGCTGGGGGGAAACATCGACGATGTCGAACAGGGCAGCGCCCCTGTCATTCTAATCTGCCGTAGCGGTAAACGTTCAAAAGAAGCCGGCAAAGCTCTGATCGATGCGGGCTTTAGTGATATTTATCATGTAGATGAAGGTTTCGAAGGTGATCTGGACGAGCACCATCAACGCGGCACCCTGGGGGGCTGGCGTTACCACAAACTGCCCTGGGTGCAGTGCTGACTCTGTTTTTTTCCTCCCTGACTATTCGCCGGTATTTTTACCGGCATTTTTTTGTGCGTAATTTATGTGGGGGGGGGCAGGCAGTTAATAATGGGGGGGGATATCATCTTCCGGCTTTGACACTGATTCGCCACCGCTGTTTGTTGCCAGCAAATTCAGCCGCGAGTCCAGCATTTCGACCGTTGTCAGCAGCTTATCAAGCTGCTGCTGTTGATCCGTAATAATCTCATTCAGCTCATTAATGCTGTTTTCCTGAAAAGCCAGACGGGATTCCAGCTCAATAATCTGATTCTCTGTTTTCATCTTAATTCACTACAAAGTTTTTGCTCAACGAGCCGATAAAAGAAGGGCGAGCCACAGCCGCGAAATTGATTTTATCACGACGAACGGAAAAACATGAGTCAACCCGCAACCCTTGAGCAGCTCAAACCTTCGGATCTGCCCTCGCCGCCACAGGCGGCGCTGTTGATTCTGCGTGCCTGTTCGCAAGATGACGTGAGCAGCACGGCCTTATCGGCACTGGCGGAAAAAGATCCTGTGCTCACAGCCGAGTTGCTGCGCATCGTCAATACCCCGTTTTTCGGTCTGTCCCGCAAGGTGCAGTCGCTCAGCCATGCGGTGACCATTCTGGGTCAACGTACGCTACGCAATCTGGTGCTCTGTTTGTCAGTGCGCGATGCGGTGGGCAAAGATGCGATTCCCGGTCTTGATACCAGCGCCTATTGGGAGGACTCGCTGCGCCGCGCGGTGAGCGCAAAACTGCTCGCCCCGCAACTCAAACAGAATCCGGATGACTGTTTTACCGCCGGCCTGTTACAGGACTTCGGGCTGCTGGTGCTTTTTTATCTGCGCCCGGAAATGGCCATGTACTGGGATGAGTTACGCAGCCTCGATCCCGAGGCACGACTTGAAGCCGAGCAGCAATACTTCGGCCATAGCCACACTGATGTCATTACCTTGCTCGCAGATGCCTGGGATCTGCCCGAAGAGCTGGGGCAAGTGCTAGGCACTCACCACCGTTGTGAAGATAAAGAACTCGATCAGGATTGCCGGCACCTATGTCGAATTCTCCTTTGCGCCGACTGGATGAATGCCATTTTCAGCACCCATGATAAATCCTCTGTACTTGGCCGCACACAACAATTGTTACACGATTTTTGTGGCATGAATGAGGAGGAAGTCAGTTCCTGTCTCAACATTCTGGCTGATGAAATGGCACTGGCGGCCAGCTCACTGGGACTGCACATAGACACGCAACCTGAATTCGAACAAATCATGCGCGATGCTAATGTGAAGCTGGCAGAGGCTAATTTAAGTTATCAGGAGCTAACCTGGAAACTGGAACAAACCCTGAAAGAACGCGATGAGCTAGCGGCAGAATTAGAAAAAGAATTGCAGCTGGCGCGCGAAATTCAGGAAAGCCTGTTACCCAAAAAACTCAGCGATGACTTTCCCATTAGCGGATTAAATGTATCGGCGCTACAACTGTCCGGCGATTTTTACGATTACTTCGTGCTCAAGGATGGACGCATCTATTTTAATCTTGCCGATGTCTCCGGCAAAGGCGTGTACGCGGCACTGCTCATGGCCAAGACCAGCAGCCTGTTCCATTGTCTGGGCAAACACATTCATGAGCCGGACAAATTGCTCGCCCACATTAATAACGAACTCTGTGAAACTGCGATTCGCGGCATGTTTGTAACCATGATTGCCGGTATTTATGATCCCAAAACTGGCTGCGTAAAAATGGTCAACGCCGGCAATCCACCAGCATTGTTATTCAGTCCGGGCAAAGAGGTGCAGGCCATCGAGGCCACCTCCTCACCTCTGGGCATTCTGCCAAAAACACCCTTCCCGCTTGCCACCGATGTTTATCTGGCTGAAAAAGACTGTCTCTATCTTTTTTCCGATGGCGCGACCGAAGGTTATCTACAGGAAGGTGGGGAGATGCTGGGGCTGCAAGGTTTACAAACACTGATCATGTCCATGCAGAAACTCGCGCCTAAAGATCAGCTGCACGCCATCGTTGAAAAATTCAGCACCGCATCAACCACACTGCATGACGACATCACCATTATGTTAATTGAAGGAAAAGCCCGTGCCTGAATCACTCGCACGTAATTCATTTACCTCCGATACTCTGGAGCTGCAGTCTATTCGCCGCTGGCTACGCCACGAGCTACAGCAACAACACTGCTCCAAAGATTGCATCAACAACAGCATTCTTGCCATCAACGAAGCCTGCATGAATATTATTCAACATGCCTACTGTGGGCAGGCCGATGGTGAAATCATTATCGAAATTTTACGTGACAAGGATTTGCTTATTTTCCACCTTACAGATTTTGCGACACCGGTCGATATAAACAAATGCCAGTCGCGCATTCTTGATGAGATTCGTCCCGGTGGACTGGGCATACATATCATCCAGTCAGTGATGGATAGCATGCAGTTTATAGAACCTCCGGAAAACAAAGGCAACCTGTTGCAATTAACCATTAACATTCACAAATAATCCGGTCAGAAAAATTATGGAATGTACCACACGAACTGAGAACGGCTTCACTATCATTGTTATCACTGGCGAAGTTGATCTACATTACTCACCCAAAGCGCGCGAGATCATTCTCAAGCATCTAGGCGACAAAAATCATGTCCTGGTCGACCTCTCAGCCGTCGCCTATATCGACAGCTCCGGGGTTGCGAGTCTGGTGGAAGGCTTTCAACATGCCCGCACTCATGGCCTGAAATTTGCGCTTATGGGGGTTAGCGAAACAGCCATGCAAATTCTACAACTCTCACGACTCGATAAAGTTTTCCCTATTATTGCCAACATCACTGAAGCCGATCAGCTTTAACTCTTATGAGCAATGCGGCACAAAATTCAGACCCGCACCCGGCCGTGCGTTTTGTTGAACATATAGGCCGTAAAACCGTTTCCGGCATTGAGGAATTTGGCTACGTCGCCAGCATGCTGGCAGAAAGTTTTTACTGGTTGATCTTCGGTCAACATCAACAGCAACCTGTACGCCTGCGCAGTATTTTTTCTGAAGCCATGCGTATCGGCGTGCACGCCATTCCGATTATTACCATCATCACTCTGGCCATCGGCATCATGATGGCGATACAGGGCATACAGACGCTAAAAACTTTTGGCGCAGAATCAAAAGTCATCGTCGGTATTGCCATTGCCATCACCCGCGAATTTGCACCTTTAATCGTCAGCATCATGGTTGCCGGTCGTTCCGGCTCAGCTATTACGGCACGCATCGGTACCATGCTTGAGTCTCAGGAAATCGATGCGCTTCGGGTAATCGGCATCAATCCGGTACGTTACATCACCGCGCCGCTGTTACTGGCAATGATGATCTGCATTCCCATGCTAACCATCCTCGGGGATTTTATGGGCCTGCTCGGTGGCGGCCTGTATTCCATACTTGAATTGAAAATTACCCTGGCCATTTATTTTGAACGTTGCGCAGCAATACTCAGCTGGGGTGACATTGCCCAGGGCCTGTTTAAAAGCGTAGTCTTTGCCGCCATCATTGTGCTGGTTTCTGTGAGCAATGGTTTTCAGGTGCGAGGAGGTGCGGAAGGGGTTGGCCGGGCAACGACACGTTCAGTCGTCATGTCACTGACCCTCATTGTTATCGCCGACATGATTTTCACTTATTTTATAAATTTTGCCTGACACCATGCCCCCGGCCAGTAAACGCGAATACGCCATCGAAGTTCAGAATCTGGACGCCCATTATGGTGAACGGCACATTCTCAAAAATGTCAGCCTCAATGTCCACCAGGGCGAGATAATGGTGATCATGGGTGGCAGCGGTTCGGGTAAAAGCACCCTGCTTCGTCACCTTCTGGGACTTAACACCCCAACTCAGGGCAAGATTAAATTACTCGGTATCGACATCACTCAAAGTAGTGAACATGAGATGTTTGAGCTGCGTAAAAAAATGGGCGTGGCCTTTCAGGGAGGTGCACTATTTGGCTCCATGACGGTAGAAGAAAATGTTGTGCTACCTCTTTGCGAACATACCGAACTGGATGAAAATACCATGCGCATTATGGGGCGCATGAAATTGGAAGTCGTTAACCTTGCCGGCTTTGAACACCTCATGCCTTCCGAGCTATCCGGCGGCATGATCAAACGCACGGCACTGGCTCGCGCCATCATCATGGATCCGCGCCTGTTGTTTTTTGACGAACCCTCCGCCGGCCTGGATCCGGTGGCCGCAGTTGAGCTGGATGAACTTATTCTGCGCCTGCGCCAGGTTATGCACATCACTATTGTTGTTGTCACCCACGAACTGGAAAGTGCATTCAAAATTGCTGATCGCATCACCGTGCTGGATCAGGGAGCCATCCTCATAACCGATACCGTAGATGCCGTTAGGAACTCTGATAACCCGCGCATACAAAGTCTACTCAATCGCCTGCCGCGTGATAATGCCATCGATGCCGATGAATATATGGAACGCCTGACCGGCAATTAATATATTGGAAATACTGGAATACTAAAAATGAAAAAGGATCATATTAATTATTTTGCAGTGGGCAGTTTTGTACTGGCTATGCTGGTACTGCTGATTTCATCACTGCTTTATATTTCCGGTCAGGGCGGTGCCACCCATACCTATTATGTTAGTTATACCAATATTTCAGGTATTCATGATGGCACCACGGTGACCTACGGCGGATACAAAATCGGTACCATTGAAATGGTTGAGCCCGTACGTGATGAAGCCGAAACCCGTTACCGCGTCAGCCTGAATATTCGCAGCGACTGGGCCATCCCTGATGACAGTCGTGCACAGATTGTTTCCCCCAGTATCCTTGCCGAAAAAACCATCGAAATCCATGAAGGCAAAAGCAAAACCATGCTGTCGCCCGGCGATGACATACGCGGCCTCGCAGCAATTGACATGATGGCCATGATGAACCATCTGTCGGCTGAATTCGAAGAACTGGCCAACGGTGACATCCGCCCACTGATTAATAAATTCAGTCATTACCTAAATGATATAGGAGAAGATCTAAACCACAACATCCCGGAGATCACCAGAAATACCAGCGCGCTACTGATCAGTCTGAACGAATCCGCCACCGGCCTCAATAAACTGATTAACAATGAAAACCGCCAGCACCTGCATAGTCTGTTCAAGAACGCGAATGAGATGTCAAAAAGTCTAATCGTCCTCACCCGCCAGCTCAACACCACAGGTGAAAAAGTGGATCACCTGCTCAATCGTTCCAGTAAAATGCTGGATGAGAATAGCAGTGATATCCGTCAGGCGGTCATCGACATGCGTAAGAGTCTGGAGATTCTGTCACAGAACATGAATTCCATTGTCCACAACATGAATGCTTCGGCCCGCAATATGAATGAATTCACCCGTGAGCTACGGCGTAATCCATCTGTCATTATCAGCAGCAAACCACCGGTAGAAAACAAGGAATAAATCATGCTATTTCTCAGAAAAATTATCCTGTTACTCAGCCTTATCCTGCTGAGTGGCTGCATGGGTGGCAATAGCAGCAATATCCCCCAGGATCATTATTATCGCCTACCGACACCTGCCAACACCACGATACTCTCTACTCCCCTGCTCGACGGGACACTGGAAATCAATGCCATTCAAACCCGGGGAATGTTGCACGAGCGCGCCATTCTTTTTATCCGTGAACAACAGCCGCTGGAAGTTAATCCCTATCATTATTATTACTGGGTTAATGCCCCCGCCTCACTCGTTCAGCAACATCTGATCGACTACCTGCAACAGAAAAATCTTGCCCATAGCCAGCACCGCTATCGCGCAGATGACCCGGCTGATTTCCGGCTGGAGGGTGAACTGCTACACTTTGAACGTTATATGGGTGTAAAAATAATCGAGGCTCAGATTGAACTGGAGCTGGTGTTGCGGGACAACCGAAATAAGCAAATCCTGTTACGCAAAACCTATGCCCACAATTTCCCAGCAAAAAGTGGAGAGATGGCCGATACCGCTAATGCCTTCGGTCTGGCACTAGCGGCCATTTACCAGCAGTTTGCCAGGGATGTCGCCACATTTAAGCAGCAGGAATAACGGCACTACATCGGCCAAAGAGCATATATACATTATGGATATACAATGCTTAAATTATAGGCAAGGAGCATAACTTATGACTTTACGAACCGTGTTACCCATTTTACTCAGCCTGATCACATTTTCCAGTCAGGCTGCCCTCATCACCTATAATAATGAAGCTGATTTCAGTGCCATCGGGACTAGCCAAAGCCACTATGATTTTGAAGTGGACAGTGGTTTTCCTGTCGGTAGTTATAATCCGACCGACTCCCAGATTGGCAATATAGATGGTATTCAGTTTGATGCGATAACGATTATTCCTAACGATGCTCCCACTTCCGGTACCCAGGCCATGACCGGGGCCACGGGAACCTATAGTAGTGCCACACTGAATTTCAGCAGCCTGAGCAACCGCATCACCGGCTTTGGCTTTTACGGGCTGGATCTTCTCACCGATGAATCAATTCGTATCAGTGCTGACTTTCGCCTTGCCGGTATCCAGGTCTTTGAGCTGCGCTTAGGCGGAGCCGCTGATTTAACCCCCATCTATTTCGGTGCGTATGATGCCGATGATTCTATCCTCAGCCTGACCCTGCTCGGTATCGATAATGCTGGCGGTTACCGCGCATGGTATATCGATGATCTGAGCTTAACCATTGCCGCCGTTCCTTTGCCCTCTGCCCTGCCTTTATTTCTTGCCGGCCTTTTACTGCTTGGACGCTTCCCGCTAAAACACGCCAAACACTAATTATTCAAGCACTGATTCATAATCAGTGCTTGAAACCAGTCTGCATGATTTATATATTACCATCATCGATGTGCTACATTTCCACAGGTAAAATCTGTCGCCAATAAATATCGACCCGTATTTTATATTTTTAATAATTGCAGATACACAATGGCTTTAACCTATAAAATATTTAATGATGGACTCACCGTAATTGCAACGGCCAGCGGCTGTGTCACCGGCGAAGAGTTCACTGATTACGCCTTCTGGCTGATTAAAAACCACGGCACCCTGCTAAAGCCAAACTTGCAACACATGATCATCTGTCGTCAACTGAAGGATATTCAGGTGACGGAACAGGACATTCATCGCTTAGCCCATATTAATTTAACCTACGGAGCCGGGCGCGGGAAAATCCATACCGCTATCGTCTCGCAGGACAGCGAGGTTAAAAAGCTGGCATCCCTGCACAAAACCCTGTCACAGCTTGCCAATATTGAGGTCTGCCTGTTTGAAAACCACACCAAAGCATTAGACTGGCTGGGCATTAGTGAGGATAAGCCTTGCGCTTACGCTGCGAAAATGGCGACTGGTTGAAGAGGGAAATTTGCGGATAAATTTGATGGAGTACGAGGTGGTCTGCGGAATCCTGTAAGTTGGGCTGAATGGTTTTTATGAAGCCCAAC